>NZ_RAWP01000002.1:0-228693 GCF_003668935.1 Corallococcus sp. AB032C
CCCACCATCTGCCCCGGCCCCACCTTCCAGTGCCGCAGCGGTGAGTACGTGGTGATGCCCGCGCAGAGCAGCGGCGCCACCGCCGCGGGGGCCAGGTTCGCGGGCACCTTCAGCGCGAAGTGCTCGTCCACCACGAGCCGGTCCGAATACCCGCCCTGCGTGATGCCCTTCCCGTCCTTCTCCCGGCTGCCATAGGTCAGGACGCCCTGGACCTTGCAGTACTGCTCGTACCCGTCCCGGCAGTCCGCGCAGGCGCGGCACGAGTCCACCATCGTGCCCACGCCCGCCAGGTCCCCCGGGAGGAACTTCGTCACCTCGCTGCCCACGCGGACGACGCGGCCCACGATTTCGTGCCCCGGCACCAGCGGGTAGGTCGAGAAGCCCCAGTCGTTCCGGGCCATGTGCAGGTCCGTATGGCAGACGCCGCAGTAGAGGACGTCCAGCTGCACGTCGCGCGGGCCAGGCTCGCGGCGCTCGAAGGGGAAGGGGGCAAGAGGGGAAGAGGCATCCGGGGCCGCGTAACCGCGAGCGGAAATCATGGGCAGTGCTCCTGAGGGAATGTGTCGCTTCCGACGCCCGGAAACATGTCCCTGCGCGGCTGTTCGCGAAACGGATGGAATCCGCACGCGGCATGTCGGAAAACTTCCGAATGGCCACCACCCCCCTCAATGCCCTGAACGCCTTCCTCGCCGTGGGACGCCGGCGCAGCTTCGCGGCGGCGGCCATCGAGCTGGGCATCTCCCCGTCCGCGCTGAGTCAGCAGGTGCGCCAGCTGGAATCACGGCTGGGCGTGCCGCTGCTCACCCGGACGACGCGGAGCGTGGCGCTGACGGACGCGGGCCAGCGGCTGCTGGTGCGCGCTGGCCCCTCCGTGGCGCAGGCCCTGGAGGCGCTGGAGACCGCCACGGCCAGCGCGGGCGAGGTCACGGGCCGCGTGCGCCTGTCCGTGCCCTCCATCTCCCTGTCCACGGTGGTGACGCCCATCCTGCTGCGCTTCGCCCAGCGCCATCCCCAGGTGGAGGTGGAGGTGCGCATCGAGGACCGCTTCGTGGACATCGTCGCGGAGGGCCTGGACGCGGGCATCCGCCCGTTCGAGGCCGTCGAGCGGGACATGGTGCAGGTGCGTCTGTCCAAGCGGTTCCGCTACGTGGTGGTGGGGTCTCCCGCCTACCTCAAGCGCAAGGGGACGCCCCAGCGCCCGGAGGACCTGCTGGACCACGACTGCGTGAACATCCTCCTGCCATCCACCGGCGCGAAGTACGCGTGGGAGCTGGAGCGCGGCAGGAAGACCTGGCGCATCCCGGTGCGTGGCCCCGTGCTCGCCACCAACGAGGAGGTGCTGGTGGCGATGGCGGAGGCGGGCCTGGCGCTCATGTATGCCTTTGAGCCCACCATCGTGCCGCGCTTGAAGCGCGGCACCTTGAAGCTTGTCCTGGAACCGTACGCGGCGTGGATGGAGGGGTTGTTCCTCTACTTCCCCAGCCGCGCCCAGGTGTCCCCCGCGTTCCGTGCCTTCCTGGACGTGGCCCGCGAGGTGACGGCCGAACGGCCCTGAAAGGGTCAGTCGCGCGGCGGGCCGCGGCGGCGGTCCACCACGCCCGTGGTGACGGGCAGGTCCGCGGACGCCGCGCTCCGGGCCCGCAGGCTCAGGGTGGCGGCGCTCTCCGTGGGCAGCCCCGCCCAGCTCCGCAGCCGCTCCAGCGCCACGGCCTGCTCCGCCTCCGGCAGGCCCGTGATGCGGGAGCCGTGGTTGCCGCCCGGCTGGTAGAACCGGTAGGAGTCATTGCGCGCGCTCACGCTGAACGCGCCCGTGGACCAGGGGTCGTTCTCTCCGTAGACGAGCAGGATGCGCTCGCCGAACGCCTTCACCCAGCCCTCTACGATGGGCATCACGAAGGGGTTGAAGGGGTACGGCCGCATGTCGAAGGGCACGAGCGCCCGCGGGTCGTAGCCCCGGGGATAGCGCAGGACGCCGCGCAGGTGGGCCTCGTCGGACGCGTAGCTGCCCAGCTGCGTGGCGGCCTGGAAGTCGTAGGGCGCGTAGTAGTCCAGGTCCCCGTCGCTCATGTACGAGAGGCCGACCACATCATCCAGGAAGTCCACCAGCCCCTGCGCGGAGCCTCCCGGCGGGGGAATCTCGTCACACAGCGACGCGTCGCCGTACTGCCAGAAGGCGAAGGCGAACTCGAGGGCGCTGAACTCCAGCGCCTTGTCCACGCCCAGGAAGTCGTAGGTGCTGCCGTAGTACGCCGCGGCCGTCGCCTGGAAGAGCGGCTCCGTCTCCGTGCGCCGCTCCAGCACTTCGCGCTGGAAGCCGCGGATGCTCTCGCGGCACGCGGGCGTGCCCAGCTTGCTCAGGAACTTCACGTAGCGCGGGTCCTGCGTGCCGTAGCTGTTGGGCGCCACGTAGGCCACCGTGGCATCCACGTCTCGCGGGAAGAACGCCCGGTGATAGAGCGACGTCATGCCGCCCTTGCTGCCGCCGGTGCTGATCCACTTGCCCGGGAAGAGCGGCTTGAACGCCTGGACGATGCGGTGGTGGTCCGCCGCCGCCTGCTCGATGCTGAGCAGCCGCCAGTTCGCGGGCTGCGGAATGGAGGGCCCGAAGAAGCGGTGCTCCACCTGCAGCTGGTTGCCCTGCAGCAGGAAGGTGGGCTCCGTCTGGCCGGGGGACGTGCTGATGCCGTAGCCCGTGCTGGCCAGCACCATGGGCGCCTCCGCGTTCCGGAAGACCAGCGTCATCCGCTGCTGGAAGCGCGTGCCATTGGGGTGCAGGTGGTCCGCCGGCTGGTCATAGGCCAGCACGAAGATGCGCGCGCCCGACGGGCTGGGCGGCCGCTCCTGCAACACCGTGAGGCCGGGAACCGCCTGCAATTGCGCCAGGATGTCCGGCGCCGTGTCCTGTGTCAGGGATTGCGCCTGGACCTCCGGCGCGCTCGGGGCGATGGACTCGGGGGGAAGCTCGCTGCCGCCGCAGGCCTGGAGCCCCAGTGCCAGCGCGCACGCCAGCACCGCGGGACGACTGAAGAAACGTGACATGGGTAAAGCCCTCCTTGGGCGAAAGACAGAACGAACATGCCGGTCCTGTATTTCCGGAAGAAGGACGTCCCGGGTGCTCCCTGCAATTACTTGCGCGGTGGAGGTGAATCGCGCGGCAACGGCTGGCCCTGGCGCAGGTGTCTGGCCAACGCGGCGTAGGAGCCCTCCTGGTACCTGGCCCACGCGTCGGGGTGCAGCAGCTGCTCCAGCGCCCCCGCGATGACCTGGGAGTGTCCTTGGAGGTGCGTGTCCGCGTGGACCTGGTCCACGGCGTCCGCGCGGTCGTCGGCCACCACCGCGCGAGCCGTCAGCGTGTCCGCGTAGGTTGAGTAGTCGTTGTAGTAGGTCCAGGCCGCGCCGCGCAGCGTGAGGCCCCCCAGCGCGACCAGCTCGCCGTGGAAGAGGAGGTTGTCCGCCTGGATGGAGCCACCCGCGAAGAGCAGGGCGTAGTCGAACCCCTCGTGGATGATGTTGCCCTCCACCACCAGGTCACCCGCGACGAGCAGGCGGGACTGGTCCTCCAGGAGGAGGTGGCCCTTCACGTGGACGCGGCCCTCTTCGAAGACGAGGTCCGTTCCTTCCGTCAGCGTCAGGTCTCCGTCCACCTGCTTCGTCGCGGCGGAAGGCTGAAGTCCGGCCTTGAGTTGGGCCCGCTTCCCGGCCGTCCCGCAGGGCTCGTGGAGCGAGGCGTGTTCCATCAACTTCTGGAGCAGTGACATGGTGGGACCCTGTTCGGTGGAGGGTCCTGGCTCTAAGTTCTTGAGCCATGAACGTCTACGAGATTCGCGGGGCCTTCGGTCTGGACAACCTGGTGCGCGCGGAGCGGCCGGACCCCGTGCCTGGACCCTTCCAGGTGCGCGTGCGCGTGAAGGCCACGAGCCTCAACTCGCGCGACCTGATGATGGTGGAGGGTCGCTACAACCCGCGCCAGAAGCTGCCGCTGGTGCCCAACTCGGACGGCGCGGGCGTGGTGGATGCGGTGGGCCCGGGCGTCACCCGCGTGAAGCCCGGGGACCGGGTGATGACGCTGTTCGCGCAGGGCTGGCAGGCCGGTGAGCCGACGAAGGCCATCACCGCCACCACGCTGGGCGGGCCGCTGGATGGCGCGCTCGCGGACACGATGCTCCTGCACGAGGACGGCGTGGTGCTCACGCCCGCGTACCTCACCGACGAGGAGGCCGCCACGCTGCCGTGCGCGGCGGTGACGGCGTGGAGCGCGCTCGTCACTCAAGGTGCGCTCAAGGCCGGGGACACGGTGCTGGTCCAGGGCACGGGCGGCGTGTCCACCTTCGCGCTGCAGATTGCCCGGCTGTTCGGCGCGCACGTCATCGCCACGTCCAGCCGCGACGACAAGCTGGAGCGGGCCCTGAAGCTGGGCGCGCAGGAGGGCATCAACTACGTCACCACCCCGGACTGGGAGAAGGCGGCGCGCACGCTCACCGGAGGCGTGGGCGTGGACCACGTGGTGGAGGTGGGCGGCTCGGGGACGTTCGAGAAGTCACTCAAGGCGCTGCGCGTGGGCGGCACCGTGTCCGTCATCGGCGTGCTGTCCGGTGGGGCGGGCTCCGTGTCGCTGGTCCCCATCCTGATGCAGAACCTGCGCGTGCAGGGCGTGTTCGTGGGCCACCGTCAGTCCTTCGAGGCGCTGACGCGCGCGTTCACGCTCCATGACGTCCACCCGGTGGTGGACCGCGTGTTCCCCTTCGCGGAAGCGCGCGCCGCCTTCGAGCACATGAAGCAGGGCGCGCACTTCGGGAAGATTGTCATCAAGGTGAGCTGACCCACGCGAAGTGGAAGTGGGCCTCCACCGTGGGCGTGGTGGTGCCCTTGGGCATGGGCGGGAAGGGCGCCGCCTTCTTCACCGCGGCGAGCGCGGCGGCGTCCCAGGCCTTGGCGCCGGACTCGGTGAGGATGGCGGTGGAGACCAGCTTGCCGTCCTTGTCGAGCACGGCCTGGACGATGGTCTTCTTGCCCAGGGCCGGCGTGCCCTTGGGGCCCGGCTGCTTCCAGGCCTTCGCCACGCGCTGGAAGGCCTGCTGCTGGTAGGTGGGGCCGTCCACCGAGCCCTGGAAGTAGGTCTGGAGCCGCGGACTGCCGCTCGCGGCCAGGGCCCCGGAAGCGAGGGCCAGCGCGAGCACCACCACGGCGGTTTTCGGGATGCGGAGCATGGGCCGAATATAGGGCCCGCTCAGCTCCTCGGCTGGGGGCCTCGGGGGGGCAGGGGCTTCGCTTCGGGGGGCTTGCCAGCGCCCTTCTCCGGCTGCCAGGACAGGTCGTACACGGCCGCGTCGCCCGCTGCGCGCATCAGCACCACGGAGGCGCCGTGCGCGCCGCTCATCTCCAGGCCGGCGGTGAAGAGGCCCCGGTAGAAGCCGGCGATCACCACCGGGCGGCAGGTGAGCACGTAGCGCGTGGGCCCCGTCTGCTCCAGCCGCGCCTCCAGGTAGTTGGTGCCGGTGCGCAGGTTGCGCGTCATCCGCTCCAGCATCCGGTGCGGCCCCAACAGCCGCACGCCCGCCAGCAGCGCGCTGCCAATGAGCGTGGACCCGTAGCCCTCCAGGAAGCGCCGGCCCACCACCTCCGCGCCGTCGTCCAGCGTGGCCGCGGGCGCGAGCACGGACGACGCCAGCTTCAGCGACTCCACCCACACCTCCAGGGGATAGGCCACCGCCAGCTTCCCGCGAGGGTCGATGCCGGCGTCGCGCAGCTGCCGCGCGCACGGCTCGTCCAGGTGGTCACCCAGGGCGCGAATCAGCCCTTCGAAGCTCTGCTGGAAGACAAGGCGTTCGGGGGTCGTCGGCATGTCCTCCCACGCTACCCGTGTGAGAGGGGCCGCCTCAACCCGGTAGGTTCCCAGTCCTCAAGAACATGACGCGGAGTGTTCGAAAACGCAGTGCGGCACGCGGCCGACGGGTCGGCCGACGCGGTTCGACGCGTCGAAAGGGGGGGCCGGAGCGACTCCTCCGAGGGAGCGGGGCGTGGCATCGCGGTTGCTTTGGGGGAGGAGGCGTCACCTCAACCCACCTAGGAGCAAGACCATGGGCACTCCCTCCGTGATTTTCGTCGCCAACAACACCAGCGGTGCCAACTGGCTGCCGGGCACTCCCACCATCGACCACGGGGCCCTCAGCCCGTCGACGCCGCCCAATGTGTCGACGCAGGGGGGACCGCAGAACCTGTTCACCGCGGAGCCCAACTGGGGGCTGATGGGGGACGAGGGAGCCGTGACGTACTCATGCGGCGCCAGCCCGTCGACGGACCAGTTCGTGCTGTGGTGGGACAACCGCTGGTCGCACGCCTCCGGCCCGGGCGTCATCGCGAAGAGCGCCAACTACGACATCTCCTCCACGGTGTCGTTCAGCCAGGGCTCCGGCAACTACACCGTTACGGTGAGCCTGGCGCCCAAGGCGGCGAAGCGCTGACGCGCGTGCGGTAGGGTCGTGGGTCATGCCGCACGACCCCCTCGCCGATGTCTCCACTGCCGCGATGCAGGAGCGCGGAGGCTCGCGGGGAGCTCCCCGCGCCGTGCCCGCGCTGACGGTGGTGTCCCATCCGGTGCCCCGGCGCGTGGGGGAGCGGCTGCTGTTGGACGCGGTGGTGGCGGGGCGGGCCCTGGCCCTGTCACGCAACGCGCCGGACTTCGCGAAGCCGGGCAGCTCGTTGGGGCTGCCGCTGGCGGATCCGTTCGTGAGCCGCAAGCCGCTGGAGCTCTCCGCTCTGCCGGATGGGGGCGTGCGCCTGACGGTGCCGGAGGATGGCACGCACGTGGTCGCGGCGGGCGTGCTGCTCCAGGGCGCGAGGGACTTCGGGCCGGCGGAGTTGATGGACGGAGTCGCGCTGGAGCTGTCCGGCCGCGTGGTGCTGCTGCTGCACACGGTGGAGCTGGACGGCGAGGGCATGGCGGACACGCCGGGCATGGTGGGTGAGAGCGCGGGCCTGCGTCGGCTGCGCAAGCACATCGAGCGGGTGGCGGACCTGGACGTGTCGGTGCTCATCCGGGGCGAGACGGGCACTGGCAAGGAGCTGGTGGCGCAGGCCATCCATCGGCTGTCACCGCGCAGGGAGGAGCGCTTCGTCAGCGTCAACCTGGGAGCCATCCCCAAGGAGCTGGCGGCGGCGGAGCTGTTCGGTTCGCGGAAGGGCGCGTACTCCGGGGCCACGCAGGACCGCGAGGGCTTCTTCCGCGCCGCGCACGGAGGCACGCTGTTCCTGGACGAGGTGGGCGAGGCGCCGCCGGAGGTGCAGGTGATGCTCCTGCGCGTGTTGGAGACGGGGGAACTGTACCCCGTGGGCGCCAGCCAACCGGTGCAGGTGGACGTGC
This sequence comes from Corallococcus sp. AB032C, assembly GCF_003668935.1. Classification (NCBI taxonomy): domain Bacteria; kingdom Pseudomonadati; phylum Myxococcota; class Myxococcia; order Myxococcales; family Myxococcaceae; genus Corallococcus; species Corallococcus sp. AB032C. The sequence continues at coordinate 7,361 of NZ_RAWP01000002.1, forward strand.
GGCTCATCGCCGCGACGGACGCGCACCTGGAGGAGCAGATCCGCGACGGGCGCTTCAAGGCGCCGCTGCTGCACCGGTTGGCGGGCTACGACCTGCGCGTGCCTGCCCTGCGGGAGCGGCGCGAGGACGTGGGCCGGTTGTTCTTCCACTTCGCGCGCGAGGAGCTGGCGGCGCTGGGAGAAGCGGCGCGGCTGGACACGGAGGACCCGCACGCGGAGCCGTGGTTGCCCGCGCCGCTGGCGTCGCGGCTGGTGCGGGCGGCGTGGCCGGGGAACATCCGGCAGCTGCGCAACCTCACGCGGCAGCTCGTCATTGGAAGCCGGGGGCAGGCGCGGCTGCAGTTGGATCCGCAGCTGGACGAAGCGCTGGGCGCGGCGGCCTCCGGCGCCGTGGCACCCGTTCGGGACCCGGCGGCGATGTCCGCGGGGGCTCCGGAGGCGCGCGAGGCGGCGGTGCCCCGGCGCAAGCCATCGCAGGTGACAGAGGCGGAGCTGCTGGCCGCGCTGCGGGCGAGCGCGTGGGACCTGAAGGCCACGGCGGACGCGTTGGGCATTCCGCGCCCGTCCGTCTACGACCTCATTGAGCGCAGCCCGAACCTGCGCACCGCCGGGGACCTGGGCGCGGACGAAATCACCCACTGCTTCGAGGTCTGCGGTGGCGACCTGGACGCGATGGTGCGCACGCTGGAGGTGTCGAAGCGCGCGCTGGGGCGGCGGTTGAAGGAGCTGGGGCTTACGGCGAAGGCCCCCTGAGCGTCAGGGGCATGCCGCGTGGCACGCTGGATGCTGAGCCGTCGCGTCGTCTGTCCCCATCACCCTTGGAGGGTTCCCCATGCGAAGCCGCGTCCTCTTCCCGCTGTGCCTCACCGGACTGCTGCTGGCCTGTGCCAGCGGTGGCGCCCGTTCCACCTCCGCCGAAGCCGCGTCGTCCGACAGCGGGCCGGTGCAGCCCTGCGCGGTGAACCCGACGCCTCCCGAGGGGAGCGCCCAGGTGCTCATCACCGCCAAGTCGGACGGCAAGGTGCACTTCAGCAGCACGACGGTGCAGGTGCGGGCCGGGCAGACGGTGAGCTTCGTGTCCCAGGTGCAGCAGGACCGGTGCATCGGCGTGTCCAACGGCGGGCTCCTCAAGGACGGCTCGCAGAACCCCCTGCCGGTGCCCGCGTGTCAGGTCGCTACCTGGACGCTGCGCTCCGGGGATGAGCCGGGGACGACCACGTCGCTGTGGTCCTGCCCGACGAGCGACTGCTCCAAGTGCACCCAGCCCACGCAGTCCGAGGGCATCCGGCAGACCATCAACGGCACGCTGGAAGTCACCGGGCGCGGCGAGGACTGAAGTACGCGGTCCCTGTCGCTGGAATGACCGGTACCGGTACGAGAAGCCCTGCTCCGGTGGGTTCATCCTGGAGCGGGGTTCGTCAGGGCTTGCGAGCCCTGGCCGGCCGGGCGGGCTGCCGTGGCGGCGCGGACGGAGTCACGGGGGTGCCGGTGCTCGCGGTGACGGCCCGGAGCTCTTCGAGCCCGAGCTGGATGTGCCGTGAGAGGTCCTGCGCCTTCGGGTCCTCGAGCCAGCGCTCGAACGCGACCTTGAAGACGGCGATGCCTGCCTCGGCGGCCAGGCTCGCGGTGGGCTCGGTGACGCCGCGCTTTCGCAGCGCGTCCGCGGCGGCCGAGGCGAGTGAGGCCAGCTTGATCAGCTCGCGCTCCCGAAGCTCGGCGTGGGCAACGAGGAGCGCCTGGCGCGCCCGGGAATGGTCACGGCGGTCCTTGAAGATGGGGGCCATGGCCTCCAATGCAGTGGCGACCGCGTCGAGCGGCGCGGTCCCCGGAGGAGCGTCCGTGATGGCGGTGTCGATGAGCTCGTGGAACGCGTCCGAGCGCCCGAACAGGACCTCCTTCTTGTCCGCGAAGTAGCGGAAGAAGGTCCGCTCCGTGAGCCCCGCGCGCGCGGCGATCTCCTCCACCGTCGTCCGGTCGTACCCGTGCTCCTGGAACAGGCTCATCGCGGCCTGTGCAAGCCGGTCTCGTGCGTTGGGTTCCCAGCGGCCCATGAGTCCAAGCTTAACCTGATTACAGTCACTGACATCACTTGTTAGTAGTGATGTCAGTAGCTGACATCAAGGAGCTTTCCATGCGCGTATTCGTGACCGGTGCGTCTGGCTTCATTGGCTCGGCCGTCGTCCCTGAACTCCTGGGGGCGGGGCATCAGGTGGTGGGGCTTGCCCGCTCGGACGCTTCAGCCCGGGCCCTGGAGGCGGCGGGGGCCGAGGTGCATCGGGGTTCGTTGGACGACCCAGACAGCCTGCGCGCCGGCGCGGCGAAGGCGGACGGGGTCATCCACCTGGCGTTCATCCACGACTTCTCCAACTACGACGCTTCGATGCGCGCCGACACGCGCGCGATCGAGGCCATGGGCGCGGAGCTCGAGGGCTCCCAGCGGCCCCTCGTCATCGCCTCTGGGATATTTGGCCTCGCGCAGGGGCGTGCCTCCGTGGAGGTCGACCCGGCGGCTTCACAGGGGCGCGGCCTGTCGGAGGATGTGATGATCGCGCTGGCGTCGCGTGGCGTGCGCTCGGCCATCGTGCGGCTTCCGCCGTTGGTCCACGGCAAGGGGGACCATGGCTTCGTGCCGCACCTCATCACCTCCGCGCGCCAGAATGGCATGGCCGTCTACGTCGGAGAGGGGGCGCACCGCTGGTCCTCCGTGCACCGGCTCGACGCGGCCCGGCTCTTCCGGCTCGCGCTGGAGCGAGCCCCCGCGGGTTCCAGGCTCCACGCCGTCGCTGACGAGGGCGTGCCCACCCGGGAGATCGCGAGCGTCATCGGCCGCCGGTTGGGGGTGCCGGTCGTTTCGAAGGCGCCAGAAGAGGCGGGCAACTTCCTGGGGGTCCTGGGCATGTTCTTCGGGCGCGATGCCTCCGCGTCGAGCGCCCTCACGCGCGAACAGCTCGGCTGGCGTCCCGTCGAGCCCGGGCTCCTGGCCGACCTGGACGACGACCACTACTTCGCGGCGGACACTGGCGCGCTGATGAAGTGAGCGTGACGAAGAAGCGCGGGAGCTTCGGCGCCATGGGCAGGCGCTGAAGCACGGTCATCCGGGACGCCTCACCCCGAGGTCTCCCGCTGGCTCACGGCCATCATCGTCGCGAGCATGGTCGCGATGGGCTTGAGGCCCGCATCGGTCTCCGCGAACACGTCACCCGTGGTGACCGTGAGCGTCCGGCCGGGCTTCGTCACCCGGCCCTGCGCGATGAACTTCCGGCCCGCAGCGGGCGCGAGGAAGTTCACCTTGTACTCCACCGTCAGGACGGCGGCGTCCACGGGCATCAGCGAGTACGCCGCGTAGCCGCAGGCACTGTCGACGATGGCCGTGACGATGGCCGCGTGCAGATATCCGTGCTGCTGCGTGAGGTCCTCCCGGAACGGCAACTCGATGACGACCTCGCCCGATGACACGGAGGTCAGTGACGCGCCGATGGTGTCCATGACGCGCTGGCGCGCGAAGCTGTCGCGAACGCGTTGTTCGAAAGCGGCGTCCGCTGGGGTGAAGACCTGTGGTCCGAAGGGTGGCCTGGCTGCGCTCATGGAAATGCTCCCGGTGGTCAGGGTTGGGGGGCGTTCATCGATGAAGATGGACCGGTGCACCGCGAGATCCCAAGTACAGCTGTTGCCGTCATTCCGGTGGCAGCTTCGCGAGTGCGCGACGCAGGTCATCGCGCAAGATGCTCGCGTCCTTCCACCGGGGGCGCGCGGTGAGCACGGTTTCGGTCAGTGACAGTCCCTGCTGGAGGTGGGCTCGTGCGTCCGGACTGGAGGCCGTCTCGCCCCATTCGCGAAGGAACGCGCCGTAGGCCAGGCGTGGATCCAGGTTCTCGGGATCCAGCTCCAGTGCCTTCTGGAAGTCGCTCGCCGCGGCCTGGAAGAACGCGTCTCTGCGGACCTCCTCGCGAGCCTGGAGTGCGCGTATTTCTCCACGCCAGCGCCATGCCTGCGCGAGTGATGGGTTGAGCTTCAGCGCACGCTCCAGCGCCTCCGTGGCCTGAGCGAGCGCAGGTCGTGGATCCTTCCCGTGCTTCAGCGCGTACGCGGCCACCGTGTGGTGCACCTGGCCCAGGTTGGCCCACGGCTCCGCGAGTCCAGGCAGCAACGTGGTGGCCTGCTGGAGTTCGACCTGAGCCTCCTTCGCGCTCGCGGTGGGATCCTGGTCGCGCAGCAGTCGCCAGGTCGCGCGCCACATGCGCACCTCGCCCAGGTTGTTGTGCGCGAAGCCCACCTTGGGCGCGATGGCGATGGCCTGAAGGAAGGCCTGCTCCGCCTGTTCCAACAGGGGCTCCGGTGAATCTCCCCGGTCCCACGCCTCGCGGGCCTGGTCCAGCAGGATGGTCCCCACGCCGTTCTGGAGCGGCGGCAGCTTCGCGTTGATGGCGACGCCCTGGCGGTAGGCCTCCAGCGCACGGGCAAGTCCTGGCCCCGCGTCGCCGCCGTGGTCTCGCAGGCGCAAGGCGAGCGCGCGGTGCACCTCCGCCAGGTAGAACCACGCGACGACGTGCCCCGGGTCGAGCGTGCTTGCGCGCTCCAGCGCTGTTCGAGCTTCTTCCAGGTCCGCGTCCTTCGACGGTGCACGCGGATGGTTGGCTCGGTTCACATAGGCCGTGCCCAGGTTGATCCACGCATCCGGCCGCATCGCGTCCAGCGCCAACGCCCGTCGGTAGGCCGCGATGGCCTGCTGCCGGAAGGGCAATGAATCCCCGCCGCGCCCATCCTCTGAATCCGCCCACACCTTGAAGACGAGCCCCAGGTCCAGGTGGAAGTCGTAGTCGCGCGAGGACTCGGGAATGGACTCGAAGGCAGCGACGGCGGCCCGCAGTTGTTCGCGCGGATCCTCGTTCCGGTCCTGACGGTAGCGGGCCCACTGCCACCAGCCCATGGCCAGCGCGTGGCGCGCCTCCACCTTCTCGGGAGCAAGCCGCAGCGCCTCCTTCGCCGCGTCGAGCGTGCGCGTGAGGAGCGGCTCCACGTCGCCTCCACTGCTGAGGCTCGCCTGCGCAAGGCTCCGGTGGAGCCGGGCCTCCAGCACCCAGGTGTCCGCTTCATCCGGAGCCGCCGTGCGCGCGCGGGAGACGGCCTCCATCCCGCGCGTGTACGCGGGCAGCACGTCGCCCTTGCCGGACAGTTCCTGGAACAACGCCTCTTGCTCCAACTCCGCCCTCGCGCGGTGCACGGCGGACACACTGCGGCCGATGTCCGCCGCCGCGTCGTAGGCCCGCCGTCCGGCCTCCAGGTCGTCCCGGGCCGCGTCGCGTTCACTCGCCAGGGCATGGCGCACGGCGCGGGCGAGCAGCACGTCGCCTCGGAGCCGTGGCGCTTCGTGGAACCACGGCAGCCGCGTGCCCAGCGCATCCAGCGACTTCAGCGCGTCCTCGAAGCGCTCCTGATGGAAGGCACGGAGGGCCTCCGTGTATTCGGGGGCGGGCACCTCCGCGCCTCGGCCCTGCTCCAGGAAGGCCAGCGCTGGGTCACGGGAGTGCGTCCAGGCTTCGCGCCGCTTCGCCTCTCGGCTGGCCGCGTCTGGGATGCGGTCCGCCTCCAACCGCTCGCGCTGGTAGCGATGGCCCAGCGCCAGCGCGAGCGCATACGCCACGCGGGGCTCACGGAAGCCCTTCGCCCAGGCGGTCTCCAGGTGCGTGAGTGCGGACTCCTCGTCCCCCAGCGCGAGGAACCCGCGCCCCAAGGCGTAATGGCCCGGGCCCTCCGCGACGGGACCGGCGTCGAGCATGGAGGCTTCGATGTCGCGCATGCGAGCGCGCATCGCCTCTCGGTCCGGCCGCGTGTCGTGCAGGGGCGCCTGGCCGGAGTAGCGGGCCTGGGCCTCGATGCGTTCGACGCCCTCGGTGAAGCGCCGGGTCAGGGCCTCGCGCCGAGACACCTCCCGCCGGGCCACCACACCCTGGCCCACGGCGCCCGCCACGGCGAGCCCGGTGATGCTCGCGACGACGACGGCGACCCTGTGACGGGCCATCCACTTGCGCACGCGATACGCGGGGCCCATGCGCGCGAGCACCCGATCGCCTTCGAGGAACCGCGTGAGGTCGTCCGCCAGTGCTCGCGCGGATCCGTAGCGGCGCGAGCGGTCCTTCTCCAGGCACTTGAGGACGATGGCCTCCAGGTCCGCCGGAATCCCGGCGTCCAGCTCACGAGGACGGCGGGGCTCCTGGGTGGCGATGCGGCCGAGCACCTCCAATCCATTGGCACCCGTGACAGGTGGTTGGCCGGTGAGCAGGTGGTACAGCGTGGCGCCCAGGCTGTAGATGTCCGCGCGCCGGTCCAGCCGGGTGACCTCGCCCCGGGCCTGTTCGGGAGCCATGTACTGGGGCGTGCCCAGCACGGTTCCGGTGGCAGTGGCGGCATCGTCGCTGGACCGATCGCGTGCGAGGCCGAAGTCCATGACGTAGGGGCGCAGGGCGCCGTCCTCGCCGCGCTCCACGAGGATGTTGGAGGGCTTGAGATCACGATGCACGAGCCCGGCCAGATGGGCCGCGTGCACGCCCAGCGTGGCGTCGCGAAGCACGAGCGCCTTCTGCTCCACGGACAGCGTGCCTGCGAGCGTGTGCAGCGGCGCCCCCGCGATGTACTGCATGGCGATGTACGCGCGGCCCTGGACTTCACCGACCTCGTACACGCGGCAGACGCGTTCGTGGTCCACGCGGGCCTGGGCTCGGGCCTCGGAGATGAAGCGGCGGGACAGCTCCGGGTCCTCGTCGCGAACGAACTTCAGCGCCACGTCGCGGTGCAACCGCAGGTCCCGGGCCAGGAAGACGCGGCCCATGCCGCCCTGACCCAGGAATCGGAGGGGCCGGTAGAGCGTCCAGTGCGGCACCGGGAACGCGGGACCGTCCGTCACGGATGCGGGTGCTGCGCCCGGAGGCAACGTGTCGTCCGCGGTGCCCGGTGGGGAGTTCCTCTCCACCTCCAGGCTCCGGCGCAGCGACACGAGCGAATCCCCGGTGAGCCGTCCGCGCTCCACGAGGAGCTGCAACGGGGACACTCCGCGCCGCACCGCCTCCTCGCGCAGGGTGTCTACGTCCTCGCGGGAGAGCAGGCCCTCGGCCAGGGCCATGCGCAGCTCCGCTTCATTCGACTCAAGCACGCTGGGAGCGTACCGGAGCCCCCGTCCTCCACGCACGGCGGCGCGGCGCGACTTGCGGTGCCTGGCCGCCCGTTCCCAAGATGCGCGGCATGAGCTCCATGTGGGTCCTGGAAACGCCGCAGCCGCCGCCGGACGCGCGCATCGCCTATGGCGAAGCCCCGCAGCAGTTCACCGAGCTGCGCAAACCCAAAGGCAAGGGCCCACACCCCGTGGTCCTCTTCGTCCACGGCGGCTTCTGGCGCGCGGAGTACGGCCTGGAGCACGCGGGCCACCTGTGCGCGGACCTGACGAAGCGCGGCTTCGCGACGTGGAGCCTGGAGTACCGGCGCGTGGGCCATGACGGCGGTGGCTTCCCCGGCACCCTGGAGGACGTGGCCTCCGCGGCGGACCACCTGATGAGCGCGGCTCCGTCGCTGGGGCTGGACCTCTCCAACGTGGTGGCCATGGGCCACTCCGCGGGCGGACACCTGGCCATGTGGCTGGCCGCGCGGCACCGCCTCCCGCCGAAGCATCCGCTGTACCGCGACGCCCCGCTGAAGCTGAAGGGCGTGGTGTCCCTGGCCGGTGTGCTGGACCTCGCGCAGGGCGCGGCGCTGGACCTGGGCAACGGCATCGTGAAGACCTTCATGGGCGGCACCCCGGAGCAGGTCCCGGAGCGTTACTCCGTGGCGTCCCCCGCCGCGCTCCAGCCCCTGAAGCTGCCGCAGGTCCTCCTCCATGGCACCGAGGACGACACCGTCCCCCTCAAGGTCAGCGAGGGCTTCCACGCCCGGGGTGTCCAGCAGAAGGACCCCGTGCACCTGGTCCCCCTGAAGGGCGCGGGCCACTTCGAGCTCATCGACCCGCGCTCCAAGGAGTGGCTCCGCGTGGTCCAGGCCGTGCGCACCCTGCGCTGAGCGACAATGCCAGTCGGGCATCCCTGTCGTCGTATGCACTGGTATCGTGCCGTTCATGTACCTGAGCCGAATCTCCATCCGGAACTTCCGCGGCATCGAGGAACTCGACTGGGAGTTGCCGCCCAAGGCCCCACGAGCCGGGTGGCATGTGTTCATTGGAGACAACGGAGTGGGGAAGAGCTCCGTCCTGAGGGCCGCGGCACTCGCGCTCGTCGGATGGGAAGAGGCGCCCATGCTGCGCCTCAACTGGAATGACTGGGTGCGCTTCGGTACCAGTTCGGCGAAAATCCATCTCCGGGTCGAAACCGATCCGAAGGCGGATCGGCTTCCCGACCGGTCCACCGTGAAAGGGCCGCTGCGCGTGGGTGTCGACGTGCTCCGTCACCCCAAACCGCGGGTCGTCGGGTCCCCGCAGTGGAGGACGCGCGGCGCGCCGCCCGAGTCAAACATCTGGTGGAGCCCGCACGGATGGTTCTCGGCGTCCTACGGGCCGTTCCGCCGATTCACCGGCGGTGACCGGGAGTGGGAGAAGCTCCTTGAGGCGCAGTCGCGCGTGGCTCGCCACCTCTCGATTTTCGGCGAGTCGGTGGCGTTGACGTCCGGTCTCAAGTGGCTGTGCGAGCTCGCGCTGCTCGAGTACACGCCGGGAGGACGGCGGAAACCGAGCGCTGCACCCGTGACCGTGGACAAGGTGATCACGTTCGTGAACCAGCCCGGGTTTCTTCCCCATGGGATGCATATCGACGAAGTCACACCGCACGAGGTCGTGTTCCGCAATGCCTCCAAGGCGCGCGTGCCAGCGGAGAACCTGAGCGACGGGTACCGTGCCGTCCTCAGCATCACGTTCGAATTGCTCCGGCAGCTCTCGCTCGCGTACCCCAAGCTCGCGCTCTTCGACAAGACGGGGAGGATCGTCTCCCGGCCCGGCGTCGTGATGATTGATGAGGTCGATGCACATCTTCATCCGACCTGGCAGCGGGAGATTGGCCCCTGGTTCTGCAGGCTCTTTCCCAACATCCAGTTCATCGTCACGACCCACAGCCCGCTGGTCTGCCAGGCGGCGGAGTCTGGCACCGTGTTCAAGCTCGCCGCGCCGGGTGCTGACGAGGAGTCGCGGTTCCTCACGGGCCTCGACCGGGAACGTCTCGTCTTCGGCAACGTGCTTGAGGCCTTCGGAACCGGTGCTTTTGGTCTGCAGCGGACGACTCGCTCGCGCACGTCGCAGGCGCGCGTCGATGAGCTTGCGGGCCTGAACGCCAAGGAACTGACGGATGGACTGACGAAGAAGGAGATGGCGCGGCAGCAGGAACTGCGGCGGTCCTCCCCGACCGTCGCGTATGTTTCGGAACCGCGGGAGCCGAAGGCATGATCCGGTTGCCCCAACTGCGCCTCGACACGAAAGTCGCGAAGCAGCTGAAGGCGTATCAGGGCGAGGTACTCGGCTTTCGCGGTTACACCGCCCGTGTCGCGGAGGCGAAGCGGCTCTTCTCCCGGTACAATGCGAAGAAGAACGCGACCTTCACGAGCGTGAAGGAGGTCCTCACGCGGACGTGTTCTGGCGCGCGGCGCTGTTCGTACTGCGAAGACTCCGTGGCCGACGAGGTCGAGCACATCTGGCCGAAGGATCTCTATCCGGAGCGCGCTTTCGTCTGGGACAACTACTGCTACGCGTGCGGTCCCTGTAACGGCCCGAAGAACAACCAGTTCGCGGTCTTCGTCGGCACGAGCCGCAGCCCCACACTGCTCGCCCATCCCAAGCGCAAGAAGGGCCAACCCGCGCCCACGCTCAGGAAACCGGCCGCCGGCAAGCCGGTGCTCCTCGACCCGCGCAAGGACGATGCGACGCGGTGGCTGACGCTCGACATCCTCAACACCTTTGAGTTCGTCGTGACAGCGAAGGGCAAGACGCGCGACGCGGCCCGGGCGAAGTACACGCTGAATGTGCTCGGACTCAATCGTGTCCCCCTGCCGACTGCGCGTAAGCAGGCCTTCGATGGGTATCGCGCGAGGCTGAGGGAGTATTGCGCGGAGAAGCGCGCAGGTGCGTCCGCCAAGCGGCTGCACCTGCTGCGAGACGCGCTCCTGCAGATCAGCCACCCGACTGTGTGGGTCGAAATGAAGCGGCACCACGCGAAGATTCCCGCGTTGAAGTCGCTCTTCGCGGAGGCGCCCGAGGCGCTGACCTGGGTGCCAATCCCGGGTGCTGGGGCTCCCTGAGCATCCAGCCAGCCGGGCCCTGTGTCCCTCGCTCGGATGGGGAACCGGGGGGAGCGCCTTGCGTCCGCCCGCGCCGCCGGATGCGCACCCTGTCCTTCGGTCCAGAAGGCCGGGAGGAGCAGACCGCATGGCGACAATGGACGTGATGCGCGGGCCGGGCATGGAGCGGCTGTCGCGCGGCGCGAAGGAAGCCGCGAACCACCCGTGGGCGAAGAGGCTGGGCCGCATGGGCTACGCGGCCAAGGGCTGCGTCTACGCCATCATCGGCGCGCTCGCGCTGAAGCTCGCGGCGGGCGAGGGCGGACGCGCCACCGACAGCCACGGCGCTGTCGCCACCGTGGCGCGCGGGCCCTTCGGCATGGTGCTCCTGTCGCTGCTGGCCGTGGGCCTGGTCGGCTACGTCGTCTGGAGATTCGCGCAGGCGTTCGCGGACACGGAGGACAAGGGCTCGGACGCGAAGGGCATCGCCACGCGCGCCATGTACTTCGTGAGCGGCGTCATCCACGGCTCGCTGGCGCTGTTCGCCGTGAAGACCGTGGTGGGCGCGTCACAGGGGAAGGGCAAGGGCACCCAGGGCTGGACGGCGACGCTGATGGAGCAGCCCTTCGGCCGCGTCCTGGTGGTGCTGGTGGGGCTGGGCATCGTCGGCTTCGCGCTGAAGCAGTTCCATACGGCATGGAAGGCGAAGTTCCGGGAGAAGCTCACGCTCACGGGCCTGGCGGCGGCGCATCAGCACCGCGTGGAGCGGGTGTGCCAGTTCGGCATCGCCGCGAGAGGCGTCGTGTTCGCCGTCATTGGCGGCTTCCTGGTGCTCGCGGGCGTGGACGCGAACCCGGGTGAGGCCAAGGGCCTGGGAGAGGCCCTGGCCGTCGTCGCCCGCCAACCCGCGGGCGACGTGCTCCTGGGAGTGGTGGCGGCGGGCCTGGTGGCCTACGCCGCCTACCTGTTCCTCCAGGCGCGCTACCGCGAACTCTAGAAGAGGTTCCAGAGGTACTGGTTCGTCACCTCATGGTGGAACTGGATCTCCGCGTCCTTCACGCGCGTGCCCAGCTGCTTGGGGCAGCGGTCCGCGGAGGTCACCTTCAGCTCCGCGTACTTGCCCTGCACCTGCTCACCCAGCGTCTGCGCGATGAACTGGCTGCCCTTGAAGAAGCGCACCGCGTCGTAGATGTTGTCCGGCAGGAAGCGCGTGCGGCTGCGCTTGGTCTCCGCGTCCTCCTGCGGCTGCGGGCCCTCCAGGCCGGTCTTCAGCAGCGTGAAGAGCACCATGTACGGGTTCGCGTCCGGCGCCACTGAACGGCACTCGACGCGCGCGCTGCGCTCGTTGCCGAACGGGATGCGCACCATGGCGCCGCGGTTGTTGGCGGAGGCCTTGATCTGGTTGGGCGCCTCGTAGTGCGGATCCAACCGGCGGTACGAGTTCACGCTGGAGTTGAGGACGAGGCAGATGTCGTTCGCGTTGTTCAGGAGGCGGTCGATGAACTCCCAGCCCATGGACGACAGGCCGTCCTGACCGCCCTTGTCGTAGAACAGGTTCTTGTTGTTCTTCGACAGCGACATGTTGATGTGCATGCCGTTGCCGTTCACTCCGGTGACGGGCTTGGGCAGGAAGCTGGCCGTCAGCCCCTGCTGCGCGGCGACCTGGCGGCAGAGCAGCTTGTAGAGCTGGATCTGGTCGGCGGCGACCAGCGCCTCGCTGTAGGAGAAGTTCATCTCGAACTGGGAGGGCGCCACCTCCGGGTGGTCCTTCTCGTTCTCGAAGCCCATGGCGCGCTGCGCTTCCGCGGCCTTGTCGATGAAGGTGCGCAGCCCGTCGCCCGGCAGCGCGTGGTAGTAGCCGCCGATGGAGATGAACTCGAACTTGCCCTCTTCGTGGTAGTGGCGCTCGGCGTCACGGCTCTTGAAGAGGAAGCCTTCGATTTCCGGCGCCGCGTGGAACACGGTGCCGTCCTTCTGGAACAGCTGCTCGGTGGCGCGCTTGAGCTGCCCGCGCATGTCCGAGTGGTACGGCGTGCCGTCGCGCTCCAGCACCTCGCAGAACGCGAGCACCTTGCCGGGGCCGAAGATGTCCGACGGCAGCCAGTAGAACGCGCTCCAGTCCACGTTCAGGCGCAGGTCGCTCTCCGCCTGCGCGGAGAAGCCGCGGATGGAGGAGCCGTCGAAGGTGAGGTTGTCCGCGCTCTTGAGGAGGAACTTCTTGTCGTAGTCCAGCATGTGCAGCCGACCTTCCAGGTCGGTGAAGCACACGGTGACGGCCTTGATGCGCTTCTCGTCGGTCAGGTACTTGATCCGCTCCTCGCGAACCTTGTCCGGCGACTCGCGCTTGATGCGCTGGCGCTTCACCTTGAGGTTGAGTTCCTCCAGCTCGTCGTAGGGAATCTCCAGGAAGTCCCGCAGCGGCTTCTGCTCCATGGTCCTGCCTCCAGGCGTGTCCCCGGTTCCGGAGTACCGGCGGGAACATCAAAATCACGGGCGCAGGTATTTACATTCCGCGACCCGAAATCAAGCCTAATTTAGGCGGACTGAAGGCTAAAGGTCGTGTTGGGTCGCGCACGGACGCTCGAACGTCAAGGGACGGGGTGTCTGACGCCCCGGCCAGTGGACACTGCGCGCCGCGCTGCGTTGGCCACGTGTCCGCATTCGGACGCGGGCTACGGCAGGGGGACGAGCCCCTGCTCGGGCAGGGCAGTGCCGGCGGGCCACAGCACGTACGCGGCCCCCCGGGAGTGCTGCCAGGCCCGCCACAGCTCGGCGCGGGGGTAGGTGGCGCTGGTGGTTTCGTTGGAGCCGAAAGCAGGGTCGTTGACGACGACGTCGCCGGTGTCGGTGAAGCCCTTCACGACGATGAGGTGGCCGTCGGTGCGGCGGGCGGCGCCGCCGGGGAGCTCGCCGGGTTCGTAGGCGATGCTGATGCTGACGGGGATGCCAGCGGCGACGAGGCGCTCCACGGGGGCGAACGAGTCGAAGCGGGCGACGAGTCCGTGCAGGGCGCCGTTGGACATGCTGGCGGCGTAGGCGGTGTTGAAGGCCCAGTTGCCGGTGCCCTTGTAGACCCAGTCATAGGTATGGGCGGCGGCGGTGGGCACGGGGTGTTCCAGGTCCGCGCGGCCCAGCTTCCGGCTCCAGTAGCCGAGCAGCATGGTGGTGGACGTGGGGGAGCACCAGACCTCGCCGCCGTCGGGGTAGATCATCTGCGAGTAGCCCGGCACGTCGAGCACGACGCCCCACCCGGTGCGGTCCGACGTGGCGTCCTGGGGCTTGAGGCGCGTGTCGGTGACGGCGGCGGCGAGCGCCCGGACGCGGGGGCTGATGTCAGTGCGTTCGGAGAAGAGGTGGACGGTGACGCGCAGGGCGTCCGCGCGGCGCTTGAGGTTGAGGGTGTCGGTGAGGACGTTGCCGTCGGCGTCGCCCTGGTTGTCCACGCTGTGGCGCGCGACGGTGGTGGTGTCGAAGGCCCAGACGCCCAGCTCGTAGTCCTTGGTCCAGGTGCCTTCGATGCGGGCGGAGACGGTGAGCTTCACCCACGTGCCGGGCGGAGTCTGGGCGTCGAAGGACGGCACCACGCTGTCGAAGCCGCCGGGGACGGACTGGACTTCGGAGGTGGCGGTGCCGACGCGGAAGGAGCCGCCATTGTAGAAGCTGCCGCCGTCGAGCCATCCGCCCGCGGGGAACGGGTCGGTGCCGTCCTTCGCGGTGGAGGGGTCCAGCTCCAGCGCGCCGTCGGCGGTGACGCGCGTGCCGTCACGGGAGAAGCGCGCGAGGTCCCCTGACACGGACGTCTTCTGCCACAGGCGCGCGGGCGAGCCGGTCTCCGGAGACGTGTCCGGTGGAGCCGACGGCGGCGAGGAGGCGCAGGCCCAGATGCAGGTGGCCAGCAGGAAGGCGGAGAGGACGCGAGCGCGGGCGTTCACGGGGGCGAGTTTCGCAAACGCTCGTGCGTGGGCTCAAGTTGGATTCCTGGAAAGTCGGGCCGGGCGGACAGATTCGGGTCCAGGGGATGGAATGTCAGACGCGGTTGCTAGAGCGCCACATGCGACCCTGCGGTGCGGCATCACGCTCCGTGGGTTATAGGCATGGCCTCGCCCTTGGAGAATCCATGCGCACCCTCAAGGACTTGAGTGACTTCGTGGAGAAGGAGTCCGCGGCTGAAGGGCCTTCCTCTCAAGCGGAGCTGCAGGCCTGGCGCGAACGTTTCCGCATGGCCCGTGAGCTGGCCATGCGGCGGAAGGCGCTGGGGCAGAGCCTCAGAGACTCATGAGCAGAGGCGGCTCAAGCCCAGAGGTCTTGCTCCAGCGTGTCTAACAGCGCCAAGGCCGCCTCCGGCGTGGGCATGCCCGCCATCGTGATGATGCTCGCATCGAGCTGCACCGCGACGTCCTCGCGCAAGGCCGCCACCGCGCGCTTCTGGGCCTCGCGCAGCGCTTCACGCTCCTCCGTGGACAGGCGCGGCCGGGCCCACTGGTCGATGTCCCACGACAGCGCAGCGTGCCGCGTCTCGTCCTCAGCGATGCGGACCATGGCTTCGCGCACCTCCAGGTCCCGCGCGTGCAGCGCCTGGTGGTGCGCGAGCAGCGCGCCGTAGGTCTCACGCACGCAGCCTTCCACGGCGTTCTCCATCGCTACGTCCACGAGCGAGCGTGGCGGCAACTCCTCCACGACCGGACGCTGGGGCGTGCCACCGAAGCGGCGCGCGAGGCGGTCCGTCACCTGGGCGTGCTGGACCTCCTCCATGGCGCTCCTTCGAGCCGCGTCCTGGAGGCCCACGTCCGCGCCGTGCATCGCCAGTTCATCCCGCAGCCGCAGGAACGCGTGCACTGACGCGGCTTCGAGGTGCGCCGCGTTCGCGAAGTAGCGGCCCAGCGCCTCCGGGCTCTCGCATGCTTCCGCGACCTGGAGCCCCACCGGCCGCCGGCCGATGTTGCAGTTGGGGTCTCCCTTCTCCAGGACGCGCTTCTCCTGCTCCTGGACCTCGCCGGAAGCGGAGACGCGCACCACGTGCTGCGTCAGCTCCGTGCCCGGTCCGCAGGCGTAGCCCTTCGTCGCGACGACGTTGAAGCTGCCATCCGCGTTCTTCTTCACCGCGCCATGCTTCTTGTCTCCGCAGAGGAGGGAGTAGCCGGACGCGAAGGTCTTGAGCACCGCCTCCTGTTCGGTGTCGACGGTGCCCAGCAACTGCTGGAGCTCCTCCAGCGTCGAGTGCGTCTTCACCTCGTCACCCCGGGTCGTCACCAGGAAGGACTCGCTGCAGAAGTCCACGCAGACATGGTGGAAGCCCGTGGTGACGTTCGCGTTCTCCAGCGCGGTCGTGCACGCAGGGACGTTGGTGGCTGTCGCGCAGGGCTCGCCGGAGGCACTCACGTTGACGTAGGTGGAGGGCGCCTGGCCTCCGTTGGGGTTGATGTAGCGGAGCTGCACGAAGTCCTGCTCCGGAGTCAGCGTCAGGTCACTGACGGACAGGCCCTGAACCGCGCACGCGACCTCTGAGTAGTCCTTCAGGTCCACGCTGCTCTCCGAGCCATCACAGCCCGCCAGCACCAGGGGCGTGGCGAGCGAGGCGTGCAAGGCCCGCGAGAAGAGACGGCGCAGTCGATGGATGTTCAAGGGAGGCTCCTGGGAAGGACGTGTGTCCGGGACCCTGAGCAATGCGGATGCCAGGGCGTCTTCCCAGGGAAGTCCCCTTTCCGCATTGCTCGGAAAGCCGAGAGGGACTCGGAAAGTTGAGGGGAACAGGACCTGGACGCCGCGCTCGCAGGGCGACCTGGGGGCCTACCGGCCGTCAGGGCAGACCGAGTCGCCCTCCTCCAGGATGCGCGTCTCCAGCTTCTGGACCGTACCGGCCGCGGTCACCTTCAGCACGTACTGCGTCAGCTCCGTGCCCGGCCCGCAGGCGTAGCCGTTCGTCCCGATGACATGGAAGCTGCCATCCGCGTTCTTCTTCACCGCTCCCTGCTCCTTGTTCCCGCAGACGAAGGAGTAGCTGGACTCGAAGGCCTTGAGCACCGCCTCCTGTTCCGTGTCGATGGTGCCCAGCACCTGCTGGAGCTCCGCCCGCGTCGAATGCGTCTTCACCTCGTCACCCCGGGTCGTCACCAGGAAGAAGTACTTGCTGCAGCCGCCCTCGCCCCCGCAGAGGTAGTGGAAGCCGCCGGTGGCGGTCGTGTTCTCCAGCGCGGTCTCACACGCGGGGACGTCCGATGCCCTGGTCCGTGCACGCGATCTCCGAGTAGCCCGTCAGGTCCACGCTGCCCTCCGGTCCGCCACAGCCCGCCAGCACCAGGGGCAGGGCGAGCGAGGCGAGCAAGGTCCGCGAGAAGAGACGACGCAGTCGATGGATGTTCAAGGGAGGCTCCTGTGCAGGCAGTGTGTCCAGGGCCCTGAGCAATGGGGATGCCAACACCTCCTCACAGGAGGGAGGGCGCGCCGGAGGGCTCGAAAAGCCGAGCAGGACTCGAAAACTTGAGGGGCGGATCCTGTTCGCGGAGGACGACGTCCGCGTGGAGGTTTCACGGCTGCGTGAGCACCTGCGTCCCGGTGGCGCGCTCTACCTCTTTCAATACAACCCGTAAGGCAGCCGAAGCGTTTGCCGGATGTCAGACCGAGTGGATAGCGTGCAGCTCATGCCGGACATCCGCCTGCCTGCCGAAGCGAAGTACAAGAACGAGCTGGACGCCCTCGCCGCGCATGACGACAAGCCCCGCCCACCGGGTTGGGCGCTGTCGCCTCGCGCCGTGGAGACGTACATCCTGGGCAGCCCCAAGCCCGTGGGGGGCGTGGCCATCACGCCCAAGTACGTGGGCGACAAGGGGCTCATCCAGGTGTGCATCGCCACGCTCGCGTCCGACCGCGCGCTGATGCTGGTGGGCGAGCCGGGCACCGCGAAGAGCTGGCTGTCGGAGCACCTCTCCGCGGCCGTCAGCGGCACGTCCGCGCTCGTCGTCCAGGGCACG
This sequence comes from Corallococcus sp. AB032C, assembly GCF_003668935.1. Taxonomy (NCBI): domain Bacteria; kingdom Pseudomonadati; phylum Myxococcota; class Myxococcia; order Myxococcales; family Myxococcaceae; genus Corallococcus; species Corallococcus sp. AB032C. The sequence continues at coordinate 24,567 of NZ_RAWP01000002.1, forward strand.
GCGGGGACCAGCGAGGACCACATCAAGTACTCGTGGAACTACGCGCTGCTGCTCGCGCAGGGGCCCACGCCGGAAGCGCTGGTGCCGTCGCCCATCCTGCGCGCCATGCGCACGGGCAAGTTCGCCCGCTTCGAAGAGGTGACGCGCACGTCGCCGGAGATCCAGGACTCGCTCATCTCCATCCTGTCGGAGAAGCAGGTGTCGGTGCCGGAGCTGGGGGAGATCACGAGCGCGCAGCGTGGCTTCAACCTCATCGCCACCGCGAACACGCGCGACCGCGGCGTCAACGAGATGAGCGCCGCGCTCAAGCGCCGCTTCAACTTCGTCACCGTGCCGGTGGTGGAGGACCTGGAGCAGGAGATCCAGATCGTCACCAAGCGCGAGGCGGAGCTGCGCACGGACTACCAGGTGGGCGTGCCGCCGCCGGAGGAGCTGTCGCGCGTGCTGCTGACGCTCTTCCACGAGCTGCGCAAGGGCGTGACGAAGGACGGCAAGACGAAGGTGCGCACGCCGGGCGCGGTGCTGTCCACGGCGGAGGCCATCAGCGTGCTGTTCAACAGCTCCATCCTGGCGCAGCAGTTCGGCTCCGGGACGGTGACGTCGCAGGAGCTGGCGGCGTCGCTGGTGGGCGCGGTGGTGAAGGAGCAGGAGGACGACGTGAAGGCGCTGCGCGAGTACATGGAGACGGTGGCCAAGAGCCGCACGGGCCCGTGGAAGGAGCTGTACACCGCGAGCAAGAAGCTCTTGAGGGGCTGATGGACCTGGCACTGCTCTCCCGGGTGCAGCACTTCCCGGTCCGTCACCACTCGCCGCGCACCACCGCGGTGCTCCTGAAGTGGCTGGAGCGCGTGAAGCCCGCCGTCGTCCTGGTGGAGGGGCCCTGCGACGCGACGGCGCTGGTGGACGTGCTGTGCGACGCGCAGACCCGGCCGCCCGTGGCCATCCTGGGCTACCGCACGGACGGCACCCCGTCCTCGTCGCTGTGGCCCTTCGCGGCGTACTCGCCGGAGTACCAGGCGCTGAAGTGGGCCCGGGCGAACGGCGCGCGGACGGAGTTCATCGACATCCCGGTGGGCGTCAGCCTCGCGGTGGACCGCCACGCGCCCGGGCCAGGCGTGGAGACGGAGGCCACGGAGGGCAGCGAGCCCGTTCCCGATGAAGCCATTCCGCTCACGGAGGCGTTCGCGCGCTCGCAGGGCTTCCGCTCCTTCGAGGAGTTCTGGGAGGCGTCCTTCGAGGCGCCGGACTGGAGCCCGGAGCAGTTCCGGCCGGTGCTCACCGCCTGGGCGGACGTGGTCAACGCGGGGCCCCGGCTGGCCTACCACCGTCAGCGAGACGCCTTCATGGCGCGCAAGGTGCTGGAGGTGGTGGCGGGCGGCGTGGCGCCGGAGAAGGTGGCGGTGGTGGCCGGCGCGGCGCACACCGCGGCGTTCCTGGCGGGGGACGTGGATCCGAAGGAAGAGGCGAAGCTGCCCGCGGCCGGGCCGTGCGCGGTGACGGTGATTCCGTACAGCTTCCCGCGCCTGGCGGAGCAGCTGGGGTACGGCGCGGGCAACCGGGCGCCGCACTTCTACCAGAAGGCCCACGAGGCGAACTGCGACTTCCGGCGGGCCACGCTGGAGGTGCTGCTGGACTTCGCGTCGCACCTGCGGATGCGCGGCTTCTCCGCGTCGCTGTCGGACGTGCTGGAGGCGTACCGGCTGGCGGTGACGCTGTCGGACCTGCGCGAGAAGAGCGCCCCGGGCCTGGACGAGCTGCGCGAGGCCACCGTGGCCACGCTGTGCCGCGGCGACGCGACGCACGTGGACAGCTTTCTGTGGAAGAGCGTCATCGGCCATGAAGTGGGGCAGGTGGCGAGCCGCATCGGGCAGAACTCGCTCCAGGCGGAGTTCTGGCGCGAGGTGGGAGAGCGGCGGCTGCCGCGCACGGACAGCCCGGAGACGTTCACGCTGCGGCTCAACAACCCGGTGGAGGTGGGCTCCTCCGTGTTTCTCCATCGGCTGCGCGTGGCGGGCATCCCGTACGCGTCGCTGTCCGGGACGGGGTCGTCGCGAAAGCAGGGCGCGGAAGCAGAGGCCGGCGGCTACGCGGCGCTCACGCGCGTGCGCGAGGCCTGGCAGGCGCAGTGGACGCCGTCCACGGATGTGGCGCTGGTGGAGAAGATTGTGTTGGGCGACTCGCTGGAGGGCGTGACGACGCGCGTGCTCCAGGAGCGGCTGACGCAGGCGAAGACGACGGCCGAGGCGGCGGACGTGCTCCTGGAGTCCGTCATCACCGGCTGCTCCCAGACGGTGGCGCAGGCGCTCAAGGCCTGTGATGCGCTCGCGGCCACGGACGCGGACCTGCCGTCGCTGGCGAGCGCGGCGCGGGCGCTGTCGGGGTTGATGGCCTATGGCACCTCGCGCGCGCACTCGGACGTGGGTGACGAGGCGGTGGCGGCCCTGGGGGAGAAGACCTTCGGCCGGGCGCTCCTTCGCGTGCGCGAGGCCAGCGCCTGCGCTCCAGAAGGAGTGCCCCCGGTGCTGGAGGCGCTGCGCACGCTGCACGAGGTGGCGCTGTCCCAGCCCCGCGCGGACAAGGAGGGCTGGCTCTCGGAGGCTCGCGGGTTGATGGGGAGCCACGCGGTGCACCCTGCCACGTCGGGCCTGGCCACGGGCCTGTTGTACCTGGCTCGCGAGCTGCCGGAGGCGGACGTGGCGCTGGAGGTGGGCCGGCGGCTGTCCGCGGCGGTGGAGCCCTCGGACGCGGCGGCGTACCTGGAGGGCTTCCTCCAGGTGAACGCGCTGGTGCTGGTGAAGAGCCGCGACGTGGTGAAGGCGCTGGATGACTTCCTTACGAGCGTGGAGCCGGAGCGCTTCCGGCAGACGCTGCCGGTGCTGCGCCGGGCGCTGGGTGCGCTGGGAGCCACGGAGCGCCGCTACCTGATGGAGAACGTGATGGGCGTGCGCCAGCTGAAGGACAAGGGCCGCGCGGTGAAGGCGGTGCTGGAGGAGAAGGACAAGGCGACGCTGAAGGACCTGAGCGCGGACCTGGGCAAGGCGCTCGACGACCTGGATGACCTGCTATGAGCGTGGACCCCAAGGACCTGGACCCGAAGGACCGCGACGCGCTGTTGCGCTGGCGGCTGGCGCTGGGCCCGGAGGCGGAGAAGACGGGCTCCTGCCCTTCCCTGAGCGCGCTGGGCGCCGGGGCGGGCACGGTGGACCTGACGGGCGACGACCTGGAGGGCCTGGATGACGCGCTCTCCTTCGTCTACGGCGAGCGCTCGGCCGGGCGGGGCGGTTCCAAGCCGTACCTGCCCAAGTGGCTGGGCGCGCTGCGCGACTTCTTCCAGGACGACGTCATCGCGCTGGTGCAGAAGGACGCCATCGAGAAGAAGGGGCTCACCCAGCTGCTCTTCGAGCCGGAGACGCTGCCCTTCCTGGACAAGAACCTGGAGCTGGTGACGACGCTGGTGAGCGCCCGGGGGCTCATCCCGGATCAGGCCAAGGACACCGCGCGCGCCATCATCCGGGAAGTGGTGGAGGACCTGCGCAAGAAGCTGGAGTCCCCGCTGCGCACGGCGGTGATGGGGGCGCTCAGGCGCGACCGGACGAGCCCCATTCCCATCGCGCGCAACATCGACTGGCGCCGCACCATCCGCTCCAACCTGAAGGGCTGGGATGCGGAGAGAAAGCGGCTCATCCCGGAGCGCTTCTACTTCTGGCCCAACCAGCGCCGTCACCATGAGTGGGACGTGACGCTGGTGGTGGACCAGTCCGGCTCCATGGCGGAGAGCGTGGTGTACAGCTCCGTGATGGCGGCCATCTTCGCGTCGCTGGACGTGCTGAAGACCAGCCTGGTGCTGTTCGACACGGAGATTGTCGACATGACGCCCGTGCTGGCGGACCCGGTGGAGGTGCTCTTCTCCGCGCAGCTGGGCGGCGGCACGGACATCAACCGGGCGGTGGCGTACGCGCAGGAGCACTACGTGCGCCGGCCGGAGAAGACGCTCTTCATCCTCATCACCGACCTGTACGAGGGCGGCAACGCCGAGGAGCTGGTGGCCCGCTTGAGGCAGTTGGTGGACTCACGCTCCAAGGTGCTGTGCCTGCTGGCGCTGTCGGACAGCGGGCGGCCTTCCTATGACCACGCGATGGCGGAGCAGCTCACCGCGTTGGGGATTCCGTGCTTCGGGTGCACGCCCCGCAAGCTGGTGGACGTGGTGGAGCGGGTGATGCGCAACCAGGACCTGGCGCCGCTGCTCGCGTCCAATGACAAGAAGGGGGAGCGTCATGGCTGAGGTACGGCCCGTCATCGGGATGGGCGCAATGACGGAGATCATCAGCGACAAGGCGGAGCTGCAGAAGGGCTCGGAGCTGTTCGACGGCAAGCAGCTCACCAACCTGTCGCGCTTCGAGAACCGGCTCTTCGCGGACGCGGCGGGCTCCGGGGCGACGCCCTACAAGGTGTCGCTGGTGTTCGGCGAGGCGCGCTCGGACGTGAAGGGGCGGTGCTCGTGCATGGCGGCGCGCTCGCGCCCCTTCTGCAAGCACGCGGCGGCGCTGCTGGTGGCGTGGGCCCGGGCCCCGCAGGCCTTCGTGACGGCGGAGGCGGCTCCGGCCGCGCCCGCGGGCTCCGGTGGCGCGAAGAAGAGCGTGAAGAAGGGCAAGGCCGAAACGGGCGACCTGATGAAGGCGGGCGTGGGGCAGGTGTCCACGCTGGTGCGCGAGCTGGGTCTGTCGGGCGTGGCGTCGCTGGGCGCGGACCGGCCGGAGCAGGTGCGCGCGCTGGGCGAAGCGCTCCGGGCCAACGGCCTGCGGCGGCTGTCCGCGCGGGCGGTGGAGCTGGCGGGCTTGTTGGACGCGGCGGCGGCTCGCACGGGGACCTTCGAGGCGCCGGTGTACGCGGACCTGGTGGCGGACATGCTGCTCACCGCGCGCAAGGTGGAGAAGCACCTGGGCGGTGATGCGCTGGAGCCCCGCCACGTCGAGGAGCTCATCGGCAAGACGTGGACGAAGAAGGACCGCGCGCCCGTCGAGGGGCTCAAGCTGGTGGAGTACGCGTTCTCCTCCAAGGTGACGCCGGACCGGTTCATGGTCCGCGAGAGCCGCTTCGTGGACCTGGTGTCGGGCGGGCACTACAGCGAGAAGCAGATCCTCCCCGCGAACCTCAAGACGGTGGCGCCGAAGAACAGCCACGCGGGCGCCGTCCTCCAGGGTGCGCACGGCGGGCAGTACCCGGGCTTCGCGCCGCACCGGCTGGACCTGGAGTCGTGGAAGGACGCGCCGTCGGTGGACAGGGCGGCGCTGGAGCGGCTGGTGGAGGTGGCGCTGCCGGACGTGGGCGCGGTGATGACGGCCTTCCAGGAGCACCGCAAGGACGTGTTCGCGCCGGACCTGCTGCCGGTGTCCGTGCGGGCGGAGACGCTGCTCGCCAGCGGGACCCGCTCGCAGTTCGTGGATGGCACGGGACGCGGACTCTTCCTGCCCGCGGACCCGTCGCTGGAGGAGCCGCTGTCCACCTCGCTGGAGGACGCGAAGCTCGTGGCGGTGCTGGGCGATGTGGGCCTGGAGGCAGCGCTCCCCACGCTGTTCCCCTCGGCCGTGGTGGTGCGGACGCCGGAAGGACTGGACCTGCGCACGCTGGGACGCGCGGAGGACGCGCCCGTGTCGCCCCGGCGGCGCGGACGCGTGCGGGCCCCCGCCGCGCCGAACGCGCTGCCTCGCAGCGGCTGGGCGGACGCGGCTCGGGCGGCGGGTGCGTCGCGGGCGGCCATCGCGCTGGCGGAGGTGCGCGATGAGCTGGCGGACGCGTTCGCCAGCGGCCTGTCGGCGGTGAGCCCTCGCACGGTGGAGCCGCTGGTGTCCCGGCTGAAGGAGCTGGGGCTGGAGAAGCCGGGCGCGCTGCTGGAGGCGCTGGCGCAGCGAGTGGACCCGGCGGAGCGGCTGGACGACTTCATCAAGGTGTACCAGGTGCTGGGCATCGCGCTGGTGCGGCTGTCGGGCGCGGTGCAGGTGGACCTGTCCCAGCTGGAGTCCGTGCCCACGCATCCGAGCATCCACGTGCAGAAGCCGGAGGAGGTGCTGACCCCGGGCGAGGCCATGGTGCGCCGGGCGCGCGGGGAGCTGACGCGCTACGAGGCGGCGGCGCACGCGGCGCGCTACTACGCGAGCCTGGGGCCGGACGTCCTGGCGCGGGAGTTCTACCCGACGTGGAGCGACGGCGCGGCGAGCGCCTTCGTGGCGCGGACGGTGGCGGCGCTGGGCGAGAACGCGCTGGGCTCCGTGCGGAGCGCGCTCGGTGAGCACCACAGCCGCATGGTGCGCCGCACCGCCCTCCGCGTGCTGGGCGCGATGGGCGGAGTGCAGGCGCGGCGCGAATTGGACGCGGTGACACGCAAGGGCCATGACATGGGCCTGCGCCTGTTCGCGAAGGAGACGCTGGAGGATGTGCAGGCCCGGGAGACGGGCGAGGCGGCGGTGGTGGACCTCTCGCGGCGCCGCAAGGAGAAGGCGGTGCCGCTGATGCAGGCGGCGCTGTCCGAGACGACGAAGGACGCGCGTGGGGCGGCCGTGGCCATGCTGGCGGACCTGGGCACGGTGGCCATGCCCGTGCTGCGCCAGGTGCTGCACGGAGACCCGGCGCGCGAGGTGCGGCGCGAGGCGGCGGAGGCGCTGGCCCGGATGGGGGACGCGGAGGTCCTCGACCGGTTCATCCTGATGGTGCAGGGCCGAGGCCACGACGACGTGGAGGCCAAGCACGCCGTGTACGCGCTGGGCATGCTGGGTGACGTGCGCGGCGCGGAGGCCCTGCTGCTGGCGTTCGTGGACGGGTGGAAGCCCGGCGTCGTCGCGGAGGCCATGCGCTCGCTGGGACTGGCCCTGCTGCAGCCCGCGCTGGACCTGGCCGAGCGGCGCCCGGAGGAGTTGGAGCGGAAGGCGTTCCGGAGCGTCTTCGAGAACTTCCAGCCCACCGACCTGGCCCGGGCGCTGGAGGCCCGTCTCAAGGCGTCCCTCGAACATCCGGACCTGCTGGCTCGCGCGGCCGTGTACCTGAAGGTGGCGGCGTCGAGTACGGCGGTGGGCAAGCACATCGCCCAGCGCCTCATGGACGTGCCCGCGCTGGCCGCGGACAAGGCCCTGGCCAAGGCGGCGAAGAAGCTCCTGTGAGGCCGTGGACCCGCTGCCGGGTTCCGCTCGGCGGCGCGTTCAGGTCCAGACCGAACTCCATGCTGCGTCCCTTGAAGGCGATGGGCCCGGAGGTGACGCGCAGCCATTGCGTGGCGTCCGGAATCCGGACAGCCTCCGCGGAGCATGACGGATCCCGCTCCTCCTCCCGCGCCCCCACCGCGCCGCGACGACACGATGGGCGAGTTCGAGCTGCCGTTCCTCGAGCGGCTGTCGCTCCAGATGCAGGGCATCGTCATCGCGGTCGTGCTGCGCGTCACCGACCTGCTGCTGTTGCTCCTCCGCCCCCGGCTCCTGAAGCCGTACATGGGACTGTGGTGGCAGCGCATCCTGCGGACGCCCTACCGCTGGCGGCGCACCTTCGAGATGACGCGGGCGCTCCAGACCACGGGCCAGTCATTCCGCGAGCTGATGTACGGCGAGACGCCGCTGGTGACGGCGTTGTGGTTCCTCAAGAGGGCGGGCGTGGGGCGCGGCAGCCGGGTGGTGGACCTGGGCGCGGGGCGCGGACGCGTGCTGCTCGCCGCGCGCTGGTGGGGCGCCGGGGCGCATGGCGTGGAGCTGATTTCGGACCACGTGGCGCGCGTGGCGCCGTGGCTTCAGCCGGCGGGCATCACGCTCACCGTGGGCGACATGACCCGCGAGCCCCTGGGTGACGCGACCCACATCTTCTGCAACTGGGTGGCGTTCAGCCCGGAGACGAAGGCCCGGCTCGTCACCCACCTGCGCACCTGCGCGCCCGGCACGCGCATCATCACCGTCACCCGTCCCATCGAGGCGGAGGGCTTCAGCGGCCACTCCTCCCATTGGATGCTGTTCACCTGGGGCCTCGAGAAGGTCTGGCTCCAGCAATACCTCCCGGGTCCCATCGCATCACCCTGACACGGGAAGGTCGGATGAGACTCCGAGCCTATTCCGACGTTACTCGTGATTAACTGGGAAAGACGGGCGGCGGCGTTCCTGTTGCGAGAGGTGATGGCGATGACCGAGTGGAGGAACAAGGAGCCTGACGTGACCCGCGAGAAGCTTCTTCGGGCGGCCGCGGACCTCATCCTGGCGCAGGGGCTTCAGGCCGTGACGCTCGATGCCATCGCCGGGCGGGCAGGCGTCCCCAAGGAGGACCTCCTGGGGCATTTCCAGAGCAAGCCCATCCTGCTCGATGCGCTGTTCGACGACGTGACCCAGCGCTTCGCCGGGGCCGTCGCCGCCGAGATGGCGAAGGATCCGGACGCCAACGGCAGGGGAACCCGCGCGTATCTCCGGGTGACGGTCGCCGCTTCCCCTGATGACGACGAGGCCCGCGTCATGCGCTCGCTCATCGGGCTCATGCTCTTCGACCCGGAGGTCCGGGAGCTCTGGAGCTCCATCTGGGACGAGGCGCGGGAGGAGCAACTCAGCCCCCAGGAGCAGGAGTCGCCGGAGCTCACGCTCTGCCGTCTGGCGATTGACGGGTTGTGGATGTCGGACATGCTCGAGCACCGCACGGTCTCAAGCCAGACGCGCGCGGTGGTCATCCGCCGAATCGAAGAGCTCACGCGCAAGTAGCCTGGCTGCCCGCGAGGCTCCGTGGCGGTGGCTCACCCAGCCGGAGAGCCACCACGGTCCTGCTGGGGTTCACGCATGCCTCCTGAGCAAGAGCCGGATGTGATGCGAGGTCCCGTGATGAGGTGGTGCCGGTGCGTTCAGCGCGTCAGGTGTTTCAGCGTGAGGTAGACGAACTCCGCGCCGGGCTGGAGCGACGCCACCGGGACGCGCTCGTTGGGGGCGTGCGCGGTGCGCGCGTCGTCAGGCGTCAGCGCGAAGAGGTCGATGCCGTAGGCGTGGATGCCCGCGCGGCGCAGCGTGGCGGACTCGGTGGTGCCGGTGGACATGCGAGGAATCACCGGCGCCTTCGGCCACACCTTTGCCGCGGCGGCCTTCACCGCGCGGAACATGGCGTTGTCCCCCACGGGGGACATGGGCGAGTCCGGCGGTGACACGTCCATCTCCACCTGGATGTCCTTGTCATTCACCGCGGCGACGATGCGCTCGCGCACGGCCTTCGGGTCCGCGTCCGGCAGCAGGCGGCAGTTCGCGGTGGCCTCTGCGGTGGCGGGGATGACGTTGGACTTCGTGCCCGCCTTGAACACCGTGGGCACGCAGGTGGTGCGCAGCACGGCGCCCAGCGCGGGATCCAGCCGGGCCACGGCCGTCACGACGTCCTCGGGCGGCGCGTCCGGCGATGCGGCGATGCGGCGCAGCGCTTCGCCCAGCTCGCCGGGAGTCGCCTGTGCGCGGCCCTGCACGTGGAGCCTGGCGGCGGGCGTCAGGTGCGCGGGGAAGGTGAGGGCGCCCACTCGCGCCACCGCCGCGGCCACCCGCACCAGGGGTCCCGCATCCACGGGCGGCGCGGAGGAGTGGCCTCCGGGGCCGGTGGCCTTGAGCGTCACGTTGCGGGACACGCGCTCCGCGGCCTGGAGCGCCACGAAGCGCACCTCCTTGCGGTCCGGCGACAGCTCCGTGAGGCCGCCCTCGTTGAGCGCGAACTCCGCCTCCTTGAGCTCCGGGCGGTGCTCCATCATCCAGTCCAGTCCCTGTCCGGAGCCCACCTCTTCATCCGCGCCCAGGTACAGCAGGATGTCGCGCGAGCGCGTTCCGCCCTCCTGCTTCAGCCGGCGCAGCGCGAGGATGCTGGCCGCGGCCATGCCCTTGTTGTCCTGCACGCCGCGTCCGTAGAGCAGGCCGTCCTTCTCCGTGAGCGCCCACGGGTCGGTGAGCCACTCGGTCTTCACGGCGGGCACCGTGTCCAGGTGCGCGAGCACGAGCACCGGCCGGCCCTTGCCGCTGCCCTTCAAGCGCACCAGCAGGTTGCCGCGCCCGGGCGAGGGCTCGATGAGTTCCGCTTCGATGCCCGCTTCGCGCAGCCACTTCGCCGCCACCTGGGCCGCGGCCGTCTCGTTGCCGGGCGGGTTGGAGGTGTCCGCGGCGATGAGCTCCGCGAGCAGCGTCCGCAGCTCGTCCTTCGGCGCGGGATGGGATGACGCGGCGTGGCTTGGACCCAGCGCGAACAACGCGATGACGAGGGGCAGGAGACGCATGGTGGAGAGGCTCGCCCCTTCCGGCCCGGGAAGGCAACGGAAGCGGTGTTTGCAAGGAGTGCCGTGTTAAGGGAAGGGCCCTGGAGGGATTCCGCCATGGCCTCGCCGTTGAGCTTTCGCACCGTGGAACTGCCGCTGCGTCACGCCTGGACCATTGCCCGGGGCACGAGCACGGTGAAGCGCAACGTGTTCGTGGAGGTTCGCTCGGAAGGCCACGTGGGGTACGGCGAGGCCGCGCCGAACGTGCGCTACGGCGAGTCGTGGGAGACGGTGGAGGCGGCGCTCCAGAAGCTCGCGCCCGTGCTGGAGGGCCGCGACCTGCGCCACTTCCGCGACGTGTCCGAGGCCGTGGACGCGGCGCTGCCGGACAACCCCGCGGCGAAGGCGGCGGTGGACCTGGCGCTGCATGACTGGGCGGGCAAGGTGATGGGCGTGCCGCTGTACCGGATGCTGGGCGTGGACCCCACGCGGCAGCCGGTGACGTCCATGTCCATTGGCATCGACGTGCCGGAGACGCTGGCCGTGAAGGTGCGCGAGGCGGCGGACTTCCCGGTGCTGAAGGTGAAGCTGGGCGCGGACCGCGTGCAGGAGGTTTTCGGCACGGTGCGCGCGCTCACGGGGCAGAACATCCGCGTGGACGCGAACGAGGCATGGAAGCCGGACGAGGCGCTGGCCCACATCCAGTGGTTGTCCACGCAGGGCGTGGAGCTGGTGGAGCAGCCGCTGCCCGCGGCGGATGTGGAGGGCGCGAAGTGGCTGCGTGCGCGTTCGCCGCTGCCGCTGGTGGCGGACGAGTCGCTGACGAAGGCATCGGACGTGCCGAAGCTGGCGGAGGGCTTCCACGGCATCAACGTGAAGCTCCAGAAGAGCGGCGGCATCCGCGAGGCATTGCGCATCATCGAGACAGCGCGAGCGTGCGGCCTGAAGGTGATGCTGGGCTGCATGGTGGAGACGGGGCTGGGCATCGCGGCGGGCGCGCACCTGGCGCCGTTGGTGGACTGGGTGGACCTGGACGGAAACCTGCTGCTCGCGGAGGACCCGTACCGCGCGCATCCGGTGGTGCAGGGCCGCATCCAGTTGGGAGCGGGCGCGGGCCTGGGCGTGGAGCCCCGGTGACGCCACCGCTCATCCAGGACCCGATGGCGGTGCTCGCCGTGCTGCTCGCGGTGCTGGCGGGGCTGTATGCGTTGCAGCGCTACCCGGCGGTGGAGCGGTTCTTCAACGTGGTGCCGCTGCTGGTGTTCGCGTACTTCGTGCCGACGCTGCTGTCGAACACGGGCGTCATCCCCACGCAGTCGGAGCTGTATCGCTTCACGCGCGTGTACCTGCTGCCCGCGAGCCTGGTGTTGCTGGTGCTGTCGGTGGACCTGCCCGCCATCGCGCGGCTGGGGCGCAACGCGGTGGGCGTGTTCCTGGCGGGCTCGCTGGGCATCATGGTGGGCGGGCCGCTCGCGTATCTGGCGTTGGGGTGGCTGGTGCCGGTGGAGCTGGGGGACCAGGCGTGGAAGGGATTGGCGGCGCTCAGCGGGTCGTGGATTGGAGGCAGCGCGAACTTCGTGGCGATTGGCCAGAGCGTGGGCGCGCTGGACAGCACGTTGAGCATGATGGTGGTGGTGGACGTGGGCGTGTCCAACGTGTGGACGGCGGTGCTGCTGTCCTTCGCCGGGCGTGAGAAGGCGATGGACGCGAGCATCGGCGCGGACCGGACCGCGCTGGACCGCGTGCGAGAGGAGTCCGCGCGCATTCAAGCGGCGTCCGCTCGGCCCGCGAGTTTGTCCGACCTGCTGTCGATGCTGGCGGTGGCGTTCGGCGTGACGGTGGCGTGCACGGCGCTGGCGAAGCAGCTGCCGGACCTGGGCAACGTGGTGACGGGCTTCACGTGGGTGGTGTTGTTGGTGACGACGGTGGGCGTGGTGCTGTCGTTCACGCCGGTGCGCAGGCTGGAGGGTGCGGGGGCGAGCCGGATGGGCTCGCTGTTCCTGTACCTGCTGGTGGCGACGATTGGCGCGCAGGCGGAGTTCCGGCGGCTGTGGGACGCGCCCGCGCTGGTGGCGGTGGGGGCGCTGTGGATGTGCATCCACGCGGCGGTGACGATGGGCACGCGCCGTTGGCTGAAGGCGCCGGTGTTCTTCGCGGCGGTGGGGTCACAGGCGAACGTGGGCGGCACGGCCTCCGCGTCGGTGGTGGCGGCGGCGTTCCATCCCGCGCTCGCGCCGGTGGGCGTGCTGCTCGCGGTGCTGGGGTATGTGCTGGGGACGTACGGCGGGCTGGTGACGGCGCTGATGCTGGAGCAGGTGCACCGGCTGATTCACTGAAGGGAGTCGCGGATGCGGACGGTGCTGCTCTGGGCAGGGCTCCTGGCGATGGGGGGTTGCGCGACGAAGCCGGAGCCGGGCACTCCTCGTGAGTCCCTGAAGGCGGTGGTGGAGTCACTGGCGGGCGAGGCCACGCGCCTGTCGCCCGGGACGGACCTGTCGCTCGCGGTGGTGGACCTGCGCACGGGGGAGACGGCGAGCGTCTCCGGCCTGGAGCCACACATCTCCGCCAGCTCCGCGAAGGTGTTCTGGGTGGCGGCGGCGTTGGGGCAGCGGGACCTGGCGACGGTGGCGCCGCTCGCGGAGAAGGTGTTCCGCACGTCGGACAACGAGGCCTCCGGCGAGGTGATTGACCTGGTGGGCGGCCCGGATGCCATCAATGTCTACCTTCGCGGCCTGGGCCTGGAGCACACGGCGCTGACGAAGTGGAACTACGGCCGGGAGCGCTGGGCGACGAACTCTCCGCGCGTGATGGGGCGGGACAACTACTTCTGCGCGGACGACATGGTGTCGTTCCTGGCGCGGTTGGAGCGGCGGGAGTTGTTGGAGCCGGAGCCCACGGCGCGGCTGCTGAAGTGGATGGAATGGACGCCTCGGGAGGGCTGCGGCGGTTGGCTGGGAACGCGCCTTCCGGCGAGCGCCCGTGCGTCGCTTCAGCACAAGGGCGGGTGGCTGCCGCCGGGATGCTGCGGGGATGACGAGCGCTACAACGTGCTCAACGAGGTGGGGTTGGTGACGCTGCCGGACGGAGGGCGGTATGCGGTGGCCATCCTGGCCTCGCGAGGACCGGACTGGCCGAAGCAGGCGTTCTTCGTGGAGCGCGCGTCGTGTGTCCTGTACCGGCACCTGGCGAAGGACGCGGCGTTGGATTGTGGGGAGGCCGTGGCCCGGGCGGGCGGCCCGGCACCCGTCGTGTTGGAGCCCGGGGCGCCCGCGCCGGACTACGACTGCGAATGAGAAGGTGAGAACCCAGCGGGTCCCCGCCGGAGGCGGACCGCGAAAACCTGTCCGACAGTCGGACAAGTTTTGCCAGTTCGGGCGGGAGGGGGCGGACGAAACGCTCCGTGCCTGGCATGGACCGTGAAAGCAGGACTGATGATTCTGTCTTGCGCGGGGCGCCAAGGTGAAGCCAGGCCGTTAATGCTGTCCGGCGTGAGTCACGGGAGGTGTAGCCATGATGGATCCGCAGGCGTGGCGCAGGTTCGCGGAGCGGCTCGGGGTGGAGCATTCGATCATCCAGGCTCCGATGGCAGGGGGCCTGACGCCGCCGGAGTTGGTCGCGGCGGTGTCGGAGGCAGGAGGCCTGGGCTCGCTGGGCGCCGCGTACGTACAGCCGGAGGACATCGTCCAGCAGGCCCGCGCGGTGCGCTCACTCACCTCTCGGCCCTATGCCATCAACCTCTTCGCTCCCCAGCCCGCGGTGGCTCCCGCGGACCCGGGGCGCACGCTCGCCATCATTGAGCGCTTCCATGCGGCACTGGGGTTGCCTCCTCCCGTGATTCCGGCGGTCGCGATGCCGGACTTCGCGAAGCAGGTGGAGGCCGTGCTCGATGCGGCGCCCACGGTGTTCAGCTTCACTTTCGGCATTCCGCCTGCGCCAGTGCTGGAGTCGTTCCGGTCGCGCGGCATCCTCGTCGTGGGCACGGCGACGAACGTGCGCGAGGCCCAGGCCCTGGAGTCCGCGGGCGTGGATGCGATTGTCGCGCAGGGGTCGGAGGCGGGAGGCCACCGAGGCTCCTTCGGCGGTTCGTTCGAGGCGGGCATGGTGGGCACGATGGCGCTCGTGCCGCAGATGGTGGACGCCGTGCGGGTGCCGGTCATCGCCAGCGGCGGCATCATGGATGGACGCGGCATCGCGGCGGCCCGGATGCTGGGCGCGGCGGCCGTGCAGTTGGGCACGGCGTTCCTGCGGTGTCGGGAGTCCAGCGCGGCGGCGGCCCACAAGGCGCTGTTGCGCGAGGCCCGGGATGAATCGTCGCGCATCACCCGCGCCTTCTCCGGCCGCCCGGCCCGCGCGATTCCCAACGAGCTGACGACCACGCTGGAGGAGGCCGGCGCCATCCTTCCGTTCCCGCAACAGCATGGAGCCACGCGCACGCTGAGGGCCGCGTCGTCGAAGCAGAACGACACGCGCTTCATGGCCCTGTGGGCGGGGCAGGGCATTGGCCTCTCGAGAGAGGGCCCTGCGGCGGACCTGGTGCGCGCCCTGGTGGCGGAGACCGATGCCGCGCTGGCCGCCGTGCGCGGCTGACTCAGGACGTCGACGGCGGGCCCACGCTCCGGCCCGCGATGCGCTGGCGCAGCGCCACGAAGTACATGCTGCAGAACGTGGCCACGAGGACCGCGGCTTCATCCCAGTAGTCCAGCGGGTCCTCGTTCTCGTCCAGCAGTGACAGGCTGAGCAGGCACAGCACCACGTGCACGGCGAACACAGGCAGCGACGCCTGTCCCAGCGCCTCCAGCACCTTGGGGCGCAGCCATTGGAACAGGCGGGGGGCGAGCCAACTCGCCAGCAGGGCCACGGCCAGGAAGTTCACGAGCCGCAGCGGCGCGAGCGACCACTTGTCGAACAGCACCCCCGCGGCGCCCAGGTCCACGTCCAGGTGGCGCACGACGAAGAACCCCAGGCTGACGACGATGGCGCCCGTGAGGAGCCGGCGCGACACGGGCTCGCGCTGCTCCGGCGCGGTGGCGCGGGCCACGCCCATCCACACACCGAGCACCCAGAGGAACTGCCACGCGAACAGGTCGAACGCGCCCGACAGGTCGATGCTCAACGGCGGCCACGGCAGGACGGGGATGGCGACGAGCAGGTCATACAGGGCGCGCTTGAGGCCCACCTGCGCCCAGACCCAGATGAGGGCGCTCAGTCCCAGCACCCGGGACCAGCCCTCCTTGCGCGCACCGAGCAGCACGGCGGGCGTGAGCAGCAGCAGCACGACATAGAGCGGAAGGATGTCGAGCAGCGGGGGACAGTAGAGGAGGAACAGGCTGCTCCACAGAGCGGTGAACGGGTCCTGATGGAAGAACCCGAGCAGGTTGTGGATGGCGGGCCTGCGCGCGGCGACGCCCAGCGTGGCGATGATGGTGAACGCGAAAGAGAGCAGGGCGACGTGGTAGCCGTACACCTTGAGGGCGCGGCTCCAGAGGCTCTTGAACATCGCCACGGGGCTCGAGGTCCCCAGCTTCTTCGCGTGCACCACGCCCACGAGGAACGCGGAGAGGAACACGAAGCCCTCGGCGGCGGACACGAAGCCGAACGGCTGATTGCCGATGACACTCAGCCGGGTGGGCAGGTGCGTCAGCGTCATCAGGACGAGCAGCACTCCGCGCAGGCTGTCGAACTCGGGGCGTCGTTTCATGGCGGGTAGACTCTCTTCACCCATGCCACAGCCCCACGTCCCGGGTAAACCGCACAGGTCGCTCGGATCCAGTGTCACTGTCCGGATGACGCACGCAGCCGTCATCGCGTGGATGCTGCTCGTGGGGACCGGCTGTGCGGCATCCCGAAACGTGCGGCTCGGTACGGGCCGAGGACCCACCCGTGTCCACACGTTACAGCGGGACGTCCGGCCTGTGGCGCTGGACGAAGACGCCTTCGTGTCCGCGGTCGCGGGGCTCGCACGCGCCGCGCCTGTTTCCTCGTACCCCATGGAGGCGGCCCGCCGGCTGCTGGCAGCTTCGCTTCCGTCACGTCCCTATGCCCACGTGCGTGGACACCTGGGGCTCATCTCCTTGCAGGAGCCTGGGCGCGGACACCTCCGGCTCAACGATGCACCGGAGGCGGAGCTGGCGGCGGCCTATGGCCGATGGTGCAAGCGCAAGGCGCTCACTGGCGATTGTCTCCACCTGCTGGAGCGAGGGCCCACGTTGGACGAGGACGGCAAGCGCACGCTGGCCTTCTCCATCGCGTTGGACTCGGTGTGGGACGAGACGGAGGCCGCGCTGCGGGGCATGACGGATCGCGGGGCGGTGCTCTCAATGATCGTCACGACCGGCGCCTTGTATCTGGGCCTATGGCTGTTGCCGGAGCCGGTGTCCAAGGGCGTCGCGGCGACGATGACGGCGGTGCTCATCGCCTACCTGGGCGTCGACACGGTGTGGAGTCTCATCCAGGGATGGATGCGGCTCGCGGAAGCGGTTGCGGAGGCCACGACCTTCGATGAGCTCCGGGACGCGGGGGAGCAGTACGGCGAGGTGATGGGCCAGAACGCCGCACGGGCCTTCGTCATGCTGGCCACGGCGGCACTGGGCAGCACGGCGGAGACACTTGCCGCGAAGGTGCCCACGCTGCCCGGTTCGGCGCAGGCGTCACTCGTGGCCGCGGCGGAGGGCGGCTTCCGGCTGGGCGCGGTCGCGCAGGTGGAGTCCGTGGCCGTGTCCGCGACGGGGGACATCCTGCTCACCCTGGCGCCGGGCGTGGTGGCGACCGGCGGTCCCGTGGACGTGCCGGGGCCGAAGCACCACATCGCTTCCGACAAGTTCAGCACGTCCACCGCGAACGGTGGGCCTTGGACACCGCGCTATCAACAACTCTTCGACAAGGCGGGCATGTCCCTGAACGACCCGGAGAACCAGGTTCACGTTCCCGGGCACAAGGGGCCGCATCCGCAGGAGTACCACGCGGAGGTCTTCGAACGGTTGAGGCTCGCGACCAGCACGTGCCGGACGATTCAGCAGTGCCGGGTCGACCTGACACAGGCGCTGCGGATCCTCGCGAAGGAACTCGCGACGGAGAACAGTTGGCTCAACAAGCTGGTCACCCGGAGTGGTGGATGAGGCAGGATGCCCGCGTGACGCCCCGGTACTTCAAGCTCACGGACGACGTGACACTGCCCGGCCGATGGGAGCTTGGAACGCCCGTGGACGCCCAGGGCCAGGACCACGGTTCGTGGCTGTTCATGCAGGGCTCTCCCGCGCGTGTGGAGAGCGCGCTGCGTGTTCCGTCCTACGCGCAGGGAAGAGCGCTCGACTTCTCGCTCGCGGATGCGGGCGCTGTCCCGGTCGTTTCCCAACGGGTCGCGGAGGTGCTGTCCCGACTGGCTCCGGGTGACGTGGAGCTGTTCCCCGTCACGATGGAAGAGACCCCGGACCCGTACTTCCTCGTCAACGTCCTGCGCGTCGTGAAGTGCATCGACGACACCGCCTCGGGCGAGGTGCGCTACTGGACGCCGGAGGATGGACGGCCCGAGCGGGTCGGCACCTATCAAGCGGTGCATCGGCTGCGCATCGACCCGGCCAGGACCGGGGACGCGAAGGTCTTCCGCACCTGGGGCTGGCTCATCGCGCTCATCGTCTCCGAGGACATCAAGCTCGCGCTGGAATCAATTGGCGCCACGGGTGTTCAGTTCAAGGACGTGTCCCTGCTCCGCTGATTTCCGCGCCTCCGTGCGTCACGGCGACTGTCCGCCAGGCCGCTTGTTTCCGAGGCTCGGTTGCAATCAGGCAGGACGCAGTTGCATCCAGCGCTTCACCCCAGCCGCAGCTCCCGGGTCCCTCGTGAGATGACGGTGTCGCTCACAGCCTGCCTGCAGCGTGCTCCGTCCCGGGTCTTCGTATGCGACGGTAAGACGCGCGAGGTGACGCGCGTCTATCCAACGACGCTAACAGCCACTCGGGCCGCATCTTCATCCTCGCCCGGGGCAGCGCCGCCTTGTGGGCGGGGGAGGGTATTGACCTGTCACGCGAGGGCTGGGCCCTGGTGACGGAGACCGAAGCCGCGCCGTCCGCTGTGTGTGGCTCAATCAGTAAGGCGAAGGAGAGGCTCCAGATAGACTTCACTCACCCATGCCACAGCCCCACGTCTCGGGTAAACCGCACCGGTCGCTCGGATCCAGTGTCACTGTTCGGATGACGCACGCAGCCATCATCGCGTGGATGCTGCTCGTGGGGACCGGCTGTGCGGCGTCCCGAAACGTGCGGCTCAGTACGGGCCGAGGATTCACCCGTGTCCACACGCCACAGCGGGACGTCCGGCCCGTGGCGCTGGACGAGGACGCCTTCGTGTCCGCGGTCGCGGGGCTCGCGCGCACCGCGCCTGTTTCCTCGTACCCCATGGAGGCGGCCCGCCGGCTGCTGGCGGCTTCGCTTCCGTCACGTCCCTATGCCCACGTGCGTGGACACCTGGGGCTCATCTCCGTGCAGGAGCCTGGGCGCGGACACCTCCGACTCAACGATGCACCGGAGGCGGAGCTGGCGGCGGCCTATGGCCGATGGTGCAAGCGCAAGGCGCTCGCTGGCGATTGTCTCCACCTGCTGGAGCGAGGGCCCACGTTGGATGAGGACGGCAAGCGCACGCTGGCCTTCTCCATCGCGTTGGACTCGGTGTGGGACGAGACGGAGGACGCGCTGCGGGGCATGACGGATCGCGGGGCGGTGCTCTCCATGATCGTCACGACCGGTGCCTTGTATCTGGGATTGTGGCTGTTGCCCGAGCCGGTGTCGAAGGGCGTCGCGGCGACGATGACGGCGTTGCTCATCGCGTACCTGGGTGTCGACACGGTGTGGAGTCTCATCCAGGGATGGATGCGGCTGGCGGATGCAGTGGCGGAGGCCACGACCTTCGACGAGCTTCGGGATGCAGGGGAGCAGTACGGCGAGGTGATGGGCCAGAACGCCGCGCGGGCCTTCGTGATGTTGGCCACGGCGGCGCTGGGCAGCACCGCGGAGACGCTGGCCGCGAAGGTGCCCACGCTGCCCGGTTCGGCGCAGGCGTCACTCGTGGCCGCGGCGGAGGGCGGCTTCCGGCTGGGCGCGGTCGCGCAGGTGGAGTCCGTGGCCGTGTCCGCGACGGGGGACATCCTGCTCACCCTGGCGCCGGGCGCGGTGGCGACCGGCGGGCCCGTGGAGGTGAAAGGGCCGAAGCATCACATCGCATCCGACAAGTTCAGCACGTCCACCGCGAATGGAGGCCCGTGGACACCGCGCTACCAGAAGATCTTCAGGCGAGCAGGGATGTCCTTGGACGACCCGGCGAATCAGGTCGACGTGCCGGGCCACCGAGGTCCGCATCCTCGCGAGTACCATGAGCGTGTCCATGGGGCGCTTGAACTGGCCACGGAGAGCTGCGAAACCATTGCGCAGTGTCGGGAGTCGCTGACGCGCACACTGCGTATCCTGGCGGAGGAAATCCTCCAGAAGGGGAGCCCCCTCAACAAGCTGGTGACTCGCACGGAGTGAGTCCAGGAGTTCGACCCATGTCTTCGCGATACTTCGACCTCAGCGACGACGTGTACCTGGAAGGGCGCTGGGAGTTGGGGCATCCACAAGATGCCCAGGGACATGAACTCAAGACTCCCTGGCAGATGTTTAGAACGGGCAGGCCGAGTTCCTGGGCGGGACGCGTGCGCATCCCCATCGACATTCCAGGCAGGACTCTCGACTACTCCCATGCGTCGGGCAGCATCCCCGTGGTTACCTCGCGGGTGGCGGCGATCTTCGAGCGGCTGGCTCCGAACGACGTCCAGCTCTTCCCCGTGGATATCGAGGGACAGTCCGACGACTTCTTCATCCTGAACGCCATCCGCCGCGTGAACTGCATCGACGACGTGGCTTCGGAGCAGGTGCGCTACTGGACGCCCAATGACGGGCTCGCGGAGAAAATAGGGACCTACATCTTCGTCTGGGGCATGCGCATCGACACCACACGGCTCGGCAGCGCGAGGGTCTTCCGGCCCCTGCACTGGGAAGTGGTCCTCGTCATCCCCGAGGACATCAAGCTCGCGCTGGAATCCATTGGCGCCACGGGTGTTCAGTTCAAGGACGTGTCCCCGCTCCGCTGATTTCCGTGCCTCCGTGCATCACGGCGACTGTCCGCCAGGCCGCTTGTTTCCGAGGCTCGGTTGCAATCAGGGCGCACACGGCTACATTCAGCACTTCACCGCAGTCGCACCCCCCGGGTTCCTCGTCAGATGACGGTTTCGCTCACAGCCTGCCTGCAGCGTGCTCCGCGCCGGATTTCCGTGCGCCGGACGCTGCCCGCGCACGGCCGAGCCACCGCCTGGCTTGTCACCCACGCCGCCCGTCTCGCGTAGCTCACGACGGACGGCGTCCGCTCCACCCCCACTGAACCTTCGCGCCGCGCACGCCCACCTTTCCAGGTGTGCATGCAGTCCCCATCCCCCTTCCCACAGGAGGCAATCGCCATGACCCACGACCACTCCCTCATCGTCACCGACACCGACCTGCAGCGCCTGGAGCGCGTCGTCGAACAATACGGCAACGCCCGCAACGCCGAGCTCGTGGAGCAGCTGGAGTCCGAGCTCGCCCGCGCCGTCGTCACGTCCTCCAGCGCCATTCCCCGCGACGTCGTCACCATGAACAGCACCGTCGTCTATGAAGACGGAGAGGCCGGCGAGACGCGCGAAGTCACGCTCGTCTATCCCAAGGACGCCAACAGCGACGCCGGCCGCATCTCCATCCTCGCCCCCGTGGGCAGCGCCCTGCTGGGCCTGTCCGTGGGCCAGACCGTGGAGTGGCCCCTCCCCCATGGCCGCACCCGCCGCCTGCGCATCGTCGCCGTGCCCTACCAGCCGGAGGCCGCCGGCCACTTCCACCTGTAGGCCCCGCGTCCTCCCGTGACGCGTCAGCGCAGTGTCCGCGTTCCTCGCTGACGCGTCATGCCCGGACCGGGGAGGCCGGCCCCCGCCGCATCCCCGCGCGATTGCTGGACGTTGTCTTCCGGACACCTCCTGGCCCCTGGCGTGCAACCGCCTGCGTACCCCTCGCCTGGCGAGGGGACGCGCGACGCTCTTGCGTCCGCGTGTGCATGTGGAGGAACGCTTGTTCGCACGAAGGCATCACCTGGGGCTCGGAGGACTGGCCGTCCTCTGCGCCTTCAGCGCCCAGGCCCAGAGCACCATTCCGGGCATCGAACTGGAGCGCCTGCAGCTCAACCCCGCCATGCGTGACAGCCTCGTGCTGTCCACCGGTGACCTGCTCCCCGCGGGGCAGTTCCGCATCGGGTTGACGGCGCACTACGAGAACCGGCCCCTCGTCCTGGTGGAGAACGACGAGCGGCAGGCCGACATCATCTCCAACCGCGTGACGACGCACATCACCGCGGCCTACTCCCTCACGAACTGGCTGGAGTTGGGCGCGCAGGTGCCCATCGTCGCCCAGTGGGGCCCGGAGACCGCGTCGAATGGCGTGTCCCGTCCCACCACCAGCGCGCTCGGCACGCCGTGGGTCCAGGCCCGCGTGGGCTTCCTCTCCGAGAGCCGGGGCGGACCGGTGGACCTGGGTCTGCACCTGGCCGCCGCCCTGCCCCTGGGCAGCAAGGCCGCCCTCACCCGCGACGAGGGCTTCACCTTCTCCCCGCGCCTGGGCGCCGGCAAGCAGCTGGGCGGCACCTTCCGCGTGGGCGCGGACGTCGGCGCGCTCGTGCGCACGAAGACGTACGCGCTGACGCCGCAGACGCAGCCCTACCTCGACGAGATGGGCGTGGAGGTGAACGGCGGCGTCAACCTGTCCGCCGCCCTCTGGGGCCTGCGCGAAGAGGTCATCGTGCGCGGCACCATTCCCACCCAGGACTCGCCCAGCTCGATGGAAGCGCTCCTGGGCCTGCGCGTCCCCACCGCTGACGGCACCGAGTTGTACGTCATGGGCGGCCCGGGCTTTGGCCAGACGCCGGGCACGCCGCGCTTCCGCGTGCTCGCCGGTGTGTCCTTCGGCACGCCTCCCGCGCCCAAGGGCCCCGTCTGTATCGCGGGCCAGCCCCACGTGGCCGCCGAGTGTCCCGACCTGGATGCCGACGGCGACGGCGTGAAGAACCGCGACGACCAGTGCCCCACGACGGCCGGCCTGGCGCAGCTCCAGGGCTGCCCGGACAAGGACGACGACCAGGACGGCATCCCCAACCTGGCGGACAAGTGCCCCACCCAGGCGGAGAACAAGAACGGCTTCGAGGACGAGGACGGCTGCCCGGACGACCCTGACTCCGACGGGGACGGCATCGTGGACTCCAAGGACCAGTGCCCGAAGGAGCCGGAGACGTTCAACGGCTACAAGGACAAGGACGGCTGCCCGGACGTGGAGCCCGACCGTGACGGCGATGGCATCGTGGACCGCCTGGACAACTGCCCGGACGAGCCCGGCACCGAGGCCAACGGCGGCTGCAAGGAGGCGCCCGTCGCGCGCATCGACTCCGGCAGCATCCGCATCATGGAGGCCGTGTTCTTCGAGAACAACAAGGCCGTCATCCAGAAGCGCAGCAACGCGGTGCTCGACAAGGTCGCGTCCATCCTCGTGTCCCATCCGGACATCGAGAAGGTGCGCGTGGAAGGCCACACCGACAACACCGGCAAGGCTTCCTACAACCTGGAGCTGTCCCAGAAGCGCGCCGAGGCCGTGGTGGACTACCTCGTGAGCAAGGGCGTGCAGCGCGAGCGGTTGGTGGCGCAGGGCTTCGGGCCCACGCAGCCCATCGCGGACAACGCGAAGGCGGACGGCCGCGCGAAGAACCGCCGCGTCGAGTTCAAGATCGTCGGAGAGGCCGAGGGCGTGCAGACGACGCCGGCCTCCTCCTCTTCCCCCGACACCCTTCGGAAGTAAGGCAGACCGTCCATGTTCAAGACCCTGATGCATTCCCTTGTCCGGGGAGATTCACCCCGGATGGCCCTGAGCGCGGGCTTCCACGCGCTGGCCCTGTGTTCGCTGTTCCTCCTCGCGGGCTGCGAGTCGGCCACGCCGCGGCCCGCTGCCTCCGAACCGGTGCTCACGAGCCAGGCGTCCTCGCTCGTGGGTGACGGCCGGCTCCAGCCCGGCGAGCAGTGCGACGACGGCAACACGGTGAGCGGGGACGGCTGTTCGTCCACCGGCACCGTGGAGGCGGGCTACCTGTGCAACGTGCCCGGCAACGCGTGCTCGTTGGCGAGCCTGTGTGGCAACAACGTGGTGAACACCGGCGAGCTGTGCGACGACGGCGACACCACCAGCGGAAGCAACGGCTGTTCGGCGACGTGTGACTTGTCGCTGTGTGGCAACGGCGCGTTCGACAACCGCCAGTACCCGTCCTACGCGCAGGAGATCTGCGACGACGGCAACCGCTTCGAAGGCGACGGGTGCAGCCGGCAGTGCGAGGTGGAGCCCGGCTTCGCCTGCGCGGGCAGCCCCAGCCGCTGCGTGAGGGCGGGTGTGGCGGTGTTCAACACCGGCGTGGACGCGCAGAACCGCCGCCTGCCCACGGGCGCGGTGGATACGCACTGGTTCTACTCCGGCACCACCACCGGCGCGGACACCGGCGTGCGCAACGCCAACGACTGGCCGCTGGAGATGCAGACCGCGCGCTTCATGGCGCCCCAGGGCGCGCAGACGTGCGTGTACCAGGACTTCCTCATCCCCTCGACGACCAACATCGCGCAGTTCCGCCTGCGCCTGGCCACCTTCAATGACAACCAGTTCGACGGCGCCAGGGTGAACGGTGTGGCCATCACGCCCGTCACCGTGAGCGAGCCCGCTGGCCAGCCCTGGCAGAAGAACATCTTCCGCGAGTTCGGCACCAACGCGGCCTGGCACGCGGGCCTCAACCGCATCGAGCTGTGCAACGAGAACGAGGCCAGCCCGCCGAACGCCTTCCGCTACCTCTTCGTGGACGCCTACGACGACCGCTGCGGTGACGGCGCTGTCTCCCCGCGCGAGGAGTGCGACGACGGCAACACCACGGCGGGCGACGGCTGCAACGCCACCTGCGGCATCGAGTCCGGCTATGGCTGCGCTGGCGCGCCCAGCACCTGCGCCAAGACGTGCGGCAACGGCAACCTGAACCCCGGCGAGCAGTGCGACGACGGCAACACCACCGCGAACGACGGCTGCAACGCCAGCTGCCGCGTGGAAGACGGCTACGCCTGCCCCACGCCGGGCCAGTCCTGCGCGGCCACCTGCGGCAACGGCGCCATCAACGCGGGAGAGCAGTGCGACGACGGCAACGTGTTCAGCTCCGACGGCTGCTCCGCGGCGTGCCGCATCGAGACGGGCTACTCCTGCAACGGCACCCCGTCCGTCTGCGCCCCGCTGTGCGGCAACGGCGTGCTCAACGCCGGTGAGCTGTGCGACGACGGCAACACGAACCTGAACGACGGCTGCTCCAACGCCTGCACCCTGGAGCTGGGCTATGCCTGCGCCACGCCGGGCCAGCCCTGCGCGAAGACGTGCGGCAACGGCAACATGGACCCGGGCGAGCAGTGCGACGACGGCAACCTCGCGTCCGGTGACGGCTGCGCCACCGAGTGCCGCGTGGAGGGCGGCTATGCCTGCTCCACGCCGTCCAACGGCCCCTCCGTGTGCGTCCAGTCGTGCGGCAACGGCGCCCTGGATCCGAACGAGACCTGCGACGACGCGGACCAGTCGTCCGGCGACGGCTGCTCCAATGGCTGCCGCGTGGAGCCGGGCTACAGCTGCTCGGGTCAGCCCAGCACCTGCGCCACCCTCTGCGGCGACGGCATCCGCGCGGGCTCCGAGGCGTGCGACGACGGCAACGCCACGGCGGGCGACGGCTGCAACGCCACCTGCGCAGTGGAGCCGGGCTGGAGCTGCCCCGCCCCTGGCAACGTGTGCTTCAACACCTGCGGCAACGGCACGGTGGACGTGGGCGAGTCGTGCGACGACGGCAACGCCGCCAGCGGCGACGGCTGCAACGCCACCTGCGCCGTGGAGCCGGGCTACAGCTGCAACGGCGCGCCCAGCGCCTGCGGCACCACCTGCGGCGACGGCATCCGCGCGGGCGCCGAGGTGTGCGACGACGGCAACCTGGTGGGCGGAGACACCTGCTCGCCGCGCTGCCTGCTGGAGGTGGGCCAGGCGTGCAACGCGTCCAACGTCTGCGAGGCGTACTGCGACCTGTCCACCCAGCAGTGCGTGGCGCAGGCGCCCCAGCCCGTGACGCCGGCCCCGGTCATCACCGGCCCCACGGCGAACTCCACGGTGACCACCGGCACGCCTCCCATCACCGGCACCAGCGTGCCCAACGCGCAGGTGACGGTGCGTGAGGGCGGCACCGTGGTCTGCACCGCCACCGCCGACGCGGCCGGCAACTGGACTTGCACGCCCACGACGCCGCTGGTGGATGGCCCGCACAACGTGACGGCCACGGCCGAGACGTCCACGAGCACCACCAGCCCCCCGTCCACCGCCGTCCCCTTCATCGTGGACACCGAGGTCCCGGCCCCGGTCATCACCGGCCCGGAGGCGAACACCACGGTCACCACCGGCACGCCCGCCATCACCGGCACCGGCGAGCCCGGCGCGCTGGTGACGGTGCGTGAAGGCACGACCGTCATCTGCACCGCCACCGTGGACGCGGCCGGCAAGTGGAGCTGCGTGCCCACGACGCCGCTGACGGATGGCCCGCACAGCGTGACGGCCACTGCCGAATCGCCCGCGGGCATCACCAGCCCTCCGTCCGCCACCGTCCCCTTCGTGGTGGACAGCGTGGTGCCGGACAACCAGGCCCCGGACACCTCCATCGTGAAGGGCCCGTCGCCGACCACCTCAGACCGCACGGCGGACTTCGAGTACGCCTCCACGGAAGTGGGCTCCACGTTCGAGTGCAGCCTCGACGGTGGCGCCTGGGGCCCGTGTCGTGACAGCTACACCGTCGGCGGCGGGGACCACGTCCTGCGTGTCCGCGCGGTGGACGGCAGCGGCAACACGGATGCGACCCCGGCGGAGTACACCTGGACGGTGGTGAACACGCGCGCCTTCGCGGGCGGCGGGTGCAGCACCGCGCCGGATGCCTCCTGGCTGGCCCTCCTGGGCCTGATGGGAGTGCCGGGGCTGCGCCGCCGTCAGCGCCGCGCCGCATAGCCTCGCGGAGCCCGCCGGAGGGGAGGGCCTACCCCCTTCCCGGGAGCGCCCCCTCGCTCCCTCTCATGGCGCCCTTCCGGCGGCGCTCCCGCGTCCCCCTGCCTTCCCCGTATGCTTCGTCCGTGCCCGGGGCAGGTCATCAAGCGTCTTACGAGGAGGAGGTCCTGCTCGCGCTGGACGAGGGGCTGCTGTCCTCCGAGGAGGCGGCGGCCCTGCGCGAGGAGGCCCTTCGCCTGCACCGCGGGCCCCTGGAGCTGTTGAAGGAACGGGGCCGGCTGACGGAGGACACCCTGGACCTCTTGCGGCAGGACCTGGCTCGCGGCGTCACGGACCGGGGTGAAGCGCCCATCCAGGAGGCCGCCACGCTGGGCACGGCGATTCCGTCCTCGCTGGGTGTGCATGGCGTGCCCTCGTTCCCGGTGCCCGGCTGGGACCGCTACGAGCCCGTGCGCTTCCTGGGGCAGGGCGGCATGGGGCAGGTGTTCCTGGCCTATGACCCGCTGTTGCGCCGCAACGTGGCCCTCAAGTTCGTGCGCGACGGGGACCCGGAGCTGGCCCGCCGCTTCCTGTCCGAGGCCCGCGCCCAGGCCCGCGTGCGCCACGAGCGCGTGTGCGAGGTCTACGAAGTGGGCGAGGTGCGCGGCCACGCCTTCATCGCCATGCGCTACGTGGAGGGCCCGTCGCTGGGGCAGCTCTCCAACTCGCTCACGCTGGAGCAGCGCGTCTGGGTGCTGTGCCAGGCCGCGGAGGGCGTGCACGCCGCGCACCGCGTGGGGCTGGTTCACCGCGACCTGAAGCCCGGCAACATCCTGGTGGAGCGCACGGAGGACGGAGGCTTCAACCCGTTCGTGATGGACTTCGGCCTGGCGCGGGACTGGCGCGAGGACAGCACCACCCCGAACGCGGTGCTGGGCACGCCGCACTACATGCCGCCCGAGCAGGCCCGCGGTGAGGGCCACCGCCTGGACCGCCGCGCGGACGTCTACGCGCTGGGCGCAACATTATATGCGCTGCTCACCGGGCAGCCTCCCTTCACCGGCGGGACGGAGAAGGAGGTGCTCGCGAAGCTCCAGACGGAGCCGCCTCCGCGTCCGCGCGCGCTGGAGCCGGACATCCCGGAGGACCTGGAGGCCGTGGTCCTCAAGTGCCTGGAGAAGGAGCGGCCGCTCCGCTACGACTCCGTGCGCGCCTTCACGGACGACCTGGAGCGCTTCCTGTCCGGCGAGCCGGTGCGAGCCCGCCATGGCGCGCGCTACTGGCTGGGCAAGAAGGTCCGCAAGCACCGCGCGGCGCTGGCGCTGGGTGGCACGGTGGTGGCGGTGGTGGCGGGCGCGCTCACGCAGGCGCAGCTCGCGCGCGGCGAGGTGGCCGAACGCGAGCGGCTGGCCCGGGCCTTCACCGAACGCGTGGAGCGCATCGAGTCCTCGGCGCGCTACTCCGCCCTGTCGCGCCTGCACGACACGCGCAAGGACCGCGAGGCGCTGCGCGCGAGCATGACCGCGCTGGAGCAGGAGATTGCCCGCGCGGGTGAGCAGGCGGTGGGCCCCGGTGAGTACGCGCTGGGCCGCGCCCTGTTCGCGCTGGATGACCTGGACGGCGCGCGCGCGAAGCTGGAGTCCGCGTGGGCGCACGGCTTCCGCGAGCCCCGCGTGGCCTGGGCGCTGGCTCAGACGCTGGGCCACCTGTACCGCGAGCAGCTGCTGCTGGACGTGGAGCGCCGAGCCCCCGCGCAGCGCGAGGCCCGGCTCAAGGAGCTGAACGGGCGCTACCGCGACCCGGCGCTCGCGTACCTGCGCCAGGCGGAGGGGCCGGACGTGCCCGCGCCGCCGTCGTTCGTGAAGGCCCTGTTCGCCTTCTACGAGGACCGCCCGGAGGACGCGCTGGCGCTGCTGGACGCGCCGGGCACGCAGTCACCGTGGTTCTATGAGGCGCCGCTGTTGCGCGGCGACATCCTGCTCGCGCGTGCCACGCGGCGCTGGAACGGCGGGGACCGCGCGGGTTCGCAGGCGGACCTGGCGCTGAGCCGCGAGGCCTACGCCGCCGCTGTCGCCACGGCGGAGAGCCAGCCCGTGGTGCACTCGGTGCTGGGGCGGCTGGAGCTGGCCGCGCTGGTGATGGAGCTGTACGGCGAGGGAAACATCCTGCCGCACTACGAGCGGGGCCTGGAGGCGCTGTCGCGCGCGCTCGCCGCCGCGCCGGACCATGCCCGCTCGCTGGTGCTGGTGTCGCGCTTCCACCGCCGGCTCGCGGAGCAGCGCACGAACCAGGGCGGGGAAGGCGTGGAGGCGCTGCTGGAGAAGTCCCTGGCCGCGCTGCGCACCGCGGAGGCCGTGGCCACGCCGAGTGAACGCATCCCGCTGGAGCGGGCCCTCACGCATCGCCAGTGGGCGCGCTATCAGCAGCTGCGCGGAGAGGACCCGCGCGGACAGCTGAAGCTCGCGATTGCCTCCTTCGAACAGCTGCGCCCGGAGGACCGCGACTACGCGTTCCACGCCAACCTGGGGCTCGCGTGGCAGGGGCAGGCGGACGCGGAGGCCGCGCGCGGCGGAGACCCGCTGCCGCTGTTGGACAAGGCCATCGCCGAGTACCAGGCGGCGCTCCAGCTGAGCGAGCAGCAGCCGTTCTCGTGGATCAACCTGGGCGTCGCGTACCGCAAACGGGCGGACGCCCGGAACGCGCCGGATGCGATGGGCGACCTGCGCCTCGCGAACAGCGCGCTCACGCGGGCCCTGTCCCTCAACCCGGACAACTTCAGCGCGTGCTTCAACGGCGCGGAGGTGGCGGAGCAGCTCGCGCGAGCCCGCTACCTGAAGGGCGAGGACGTGAGCGTGGACCTGGAGCGCGCCCTGACGCTGTACCGGCAGGGGCTGGCGCTCAACGCGAAGCAGCCCGCGCTCCACAACGCGCTGGGCTCCGCGGTGTTCTGGCAGGCGGAGCTGCGCGCGGAGGAGGGCGGCGACACAAAGGCCCTGCTCGACGAGGCGAAGGCGTCCTTCGAGAAGGCCCGAGCCCTGGCGCCCACGCAGGGCTTCGCCTTCAACAACCTGGGCGAGTGGGAGGTCTTCCGCGCGGAGCTCCAGCTCGCGAAGGGCGAGGACCCGAGCGTCGCGCTGCGCGCCGCGGTGGACGACTACTCGGAGGCGCTGAAGCGGCTGCCGGACGACGCGGACCTGCTGGCGAACCTGGGCAAGGCGTGGGTGCGCCACGCGGCGTGGACGCTGTCACAGGCGGGAAATCCGGCGGCGGACCTGACGAAGGCTCAGACGGCGCTGAACCGGGCCCGCGAGCAGAACCCGCGCCTGGGCAATGCCTGGCGCTACCTGGCGGAGGCTTCCGGCGTCCGGGCGCGCTGGATGGCGCAGGGCCACGGGGCGGCGGACGGCGAGTTCACGCGCGCGGCGGAGGCCTTCGAGGAGGCGCTGAAGCTCGACCCCAGGCTGGAGTACCGGCTCGCGGCGGCGGAGCTCCACGGCGCCTGGGCGCGGTGGCGCATCCGTGAAGGGCAGGACGCGGCGGCCGGGCTGACGCGAGGACTGGCGCTGGCCGACGCGGTGGTGTCGGCCCGCCCCCGGTGGAGCCGGGCGCGCGAGGTGAGGGACGGACTGGTGGCGCTTCGCACCCCGACCCCGGAGAGCGTGGTCGACGCACCCACGCCCTGAGGACGCTACCGGCGGACCTCCACCGGCGGATCGCTCGTCACGTCGATGCCGCCGTTCTTGCGGTCCGATTGCCCCTCGATGGAGCTGTCGTCCTGGACCTTGCGAGAATGGATTCTCACCTGGAAGGGATGCCTCCCTCGCTTCGCGTGGGGGGCGACGGTCAGCGGCACGGGCACCGCGTTGTCGCTGGTCAGCTTGAACGGGCTCCGCGCGGTGAAGCAATCATCGTGGTGGAACGACACGACCGCGGTGGCGTCAGCCGCGTAACCAGCCATCACGAAGACCACCAGGTCGCCGTGCTTCACCTCCGGCGACGGGTCGTAGGTGATGTCCTTGGGGGAGAGAGTCACTGTCATGAGGGCCATGGGCCCGGACTGCATTGCATCGCCTGTACCAGTGCGCGGACCGTGAACACCGCTGGGATGTTTCACGGCCGCGACACGGGGCAGGACCCCGGACACGTCAATGACAGGGCACGGTCCGGGGCTGACGTGTCCGCCGGTTAGGCGCGCTTCTCCGGCGGGTCGCTGGTCACGTCGATGCCGCCGTTCTTCCGGTCCAGCTTGAGCGGATGGACCTTGTCCTCGCTCCGGGTGCTCGACCCATCGTCGATGGTCGCGTCGAATTCGTAGATCCGCTTCACCGCCGTTATCGAGACGGTCAGCGGGGAGGTCGCCAGCGCGTGGGTCCCTCCGAGCTCGTACGGGTACGGGTTCGAGGCGGAAATGGTGAGGCAGTTCCCGTGGGGGAACGTGATGGTGGCGGTCGCGCCCGGAGGGTAGCTGCCCAGTGAGAAGACCACCGTGTCACCGTGTTTCGCTTCTGGACCGGGGCTGTAGGTGACGGGAACCGTGGAGAGGTCGACTGTGATGTTGGCCATAGGTCCGCGCAGCATTGCAGCCCCCGTACCAACATGCATGTCTTGAGTGATGGCTCGGATGTTTCACGGCTGCGACAGCGGACGCGCGCTCCCGGACGTGTCAGTGACACGTCATGGTCCAGGAGCTGACGTGTCCGTTCGTCAGGCGCGCTTCTCCGGCGGGTCGCTGGTCACGTCGATGCCGCCGTTCTTCCGGTCCCACTCGTGACCCTTTCGGGCCAGGGACTCCTGCCCGCTGTTGAAGTCCACGTCGAAGGAATAGACCCCGCGCTCAGCCGTCAGGGCGACGGTCAGCGGCGCGGTCGCCATCGTGGGGCCTCCGAGCGTGTACGGGCCGGACGTGGTGAGGCAGGTGCCGTCGGGAAACGTCACGGTGGCGGTGGCGTTGAGCGCGTTGCCCAACGTGAAGACCACCTTGTCGCCGTGCTTCACATCGGGGCTGGGGCTGTAGGTGACTGGGGTCGTGGAGACGTCGATGGTGGTGGTGTTGGTGGGCATGGTGCCCGTGGCCATTGCAGACGTCATACCAGCTCAGCTCGCGTCCAATCCCAGCTCACGCACGCGGCGATGGAGCGCGCGGCGGGAGACCTCCAGCTTCTGCACCATGCGGTCCAGGTCGCCCTCGCACTCGTGGAAGCAGCGGGTGATCTCCTCCGGGCTCAGGTCACGCGCGGTCCGCAGGAGCGAGCTCTTGTCGATGAGCACGTACACGGAGGAGCGCGGGATGCCCAGCCAGTCCGCCGTGGCCTTCAAGTCCCACGCACAGGCGCGCAGGGCCTCCAGCACCTCCTGTTCGCTCACCTCCGACGGCTTGCGCCGCGCGGGTGCGCGCGTCTCCGAAGGCGCGGGCGTGTCCTCCGAGGCAGGGGAGGGCGACCGCTCGGTCAGGGGTTGTCCGGGGATGGGGAGCGCGTCGGCGTCCAGCGACTGCTCCAGCCGCGCATCCACGCGCAGCCCCGGCAGGCCCCGGCTCCCAATCACGAGCTGCCGCGCGACGTTGCGCAGCTGGCGCACGTTGCCGGGCCACGCGGAGCGCGCCAGCCGCGCGGCGAGCGACGCGGGCAGCCACGGCTCCGCGCGCGCGTCCGAGGAGCTCAGCCGCCCCGCCTCGCCCGTGGACTCCAGCTCCTGGCGCGCGAAGTGGAGGAACAGCGGCGCGATGTCCTCGCGGCGCTCGCGCAGCGGCGGCACGGTGATTTCGAAGCCCGCCAGCCGGTGCAGCAGCGGGGCCTTGAAGTGGCCGTCGCGGATGTGCGCCTCCAGGTCCGCGTCCGTGGCGGTGACGAGCCGCACGTCCACGCGCACCGGGGTCTGCGCGCCCACGGGATAGACCTCCTGGGTCTCCAGCACGCGCAGGAGCGCCGCCTGGACCTCCGGGGGCGCCTCCGCCACCTCGTCCAGGAAGAGCGTGCCGCCGTGGGCGGCGCGGAAGAAGCCCTCCCGGTCTCGCGCGGCGCCGGTGAACGCACCCCGCACCGCGCCGAACAGCTCCGCGGCGATGAGGTCCTTGGCAAGGGCGCCCAGGTTGACGCTGACGAAGGGGCCCGCGCGGCGGGGGCTCCGCGCATGGAGCGCTCTCGCCACCAGCTCCTTGCCCGTGCCCGTCTCGCCCCGCACCAGCACGGGGACCAGGAGGTCGGCCACGCGGAGCACGTCCTCGCGCACGCGGACGATGCCCTCGCCGTCGCCCACCATGCCCAGCCCCGCCAGCTCCGTCTGGGCACTGGCGCCGCGCACGGTGGCCATGTGCAGCAGCAGCGCCACGCGCCCGGCGAGCACCAGCGGCACGCCCGCCACCAGGGCCTCCGCGGGGAACTCCCGCCCGCCACGCACCGGCTCGCTGCCCACCCACACCGGCGTCCCGCCCTCCGGCACCCGCAGCCGCACGCTGCCGTCCGTCCCCGCCTCGAAGCGCACGGGTGTACGGCTGAGGAAGGGGTCACCCAGGGGCAGTGCCAGCACCGCCCCCGGACGGCTGAAGTCCGGTGCGTTGCGGGACAGGGCCACCGCGCGCTCTCCGGACAGCAACCCGTCCAGCAGCAGCCGCTCCCCGATGCGCTGGGGCTGGGCATGGCCAATGAGCGTCAACGCCGGCATCACCTGGGCGGCCTGGGAGGGCGTGCCCTGGGTGCGGACGGCGGTGGTGGAGAAATTCGTGGGGTTCTTGGGCGGCATGGACCTCCCAGGCAGCCTACAACGGGCTGGCTGCCCCGGGGCCTGGCAGGCGGCGTTCCTTCGCGCTCCTACCTACTCCGTCGGGGAGCCGTCCCCACGGCTGCTCGCAAGGTGGGCACGGGCGGTAGGGGCGGAAGCCACGCCCGCGTCCCATCCGATGAATAGGTTCGTGGCGCGTGCCGTGTGGTTCTTCGAGAGGGAGCGCGACCTTCATGACTCCATCGAACTCGAACATCCCTGTCTTCGGCGCCGTCCTCTTCGACCTGGACGGCGTCGTCATCGACACGACCGAACTGCACTACCGCGTCTGGGACGAGTTCGCTCGTGAGCGGGGCTACGTGCCCACGCGCGAGCAGCTGCTCGCCACCAACGGCCTGCGGGCCGGGGAGACGCTGCGCGCGTGGTTCGGCGCGGAATTGGATGACGAGCAGGTGGCCGTTCTCACGGACGACCGGGAGCGGGCCTTCCACCGGCTGCTCGACCACGAGCCGGTGTCCCCCGTCCCCGGCGTGGGCGCCTACCTGATGTCCCTGAAGCGGGCG
Source organism: Corallococcus sp. AB032C (assembly GCF_003668935.1). Lineage (NCBI taxonomy): Bacteria > Pseudomonadati > Myxococcota > Myxococcia > Myxococcales > Myxococcaceae > Corallococcus > Corallococcus sp. AB032C. Next base: position 58,184 of record NZ_RAWP01000002.1, read on the forward strand.
GGCGTGCCCTGGGCCCTGGGCACGAGCGCCCTGGCCCAGAACGCGGAGCGTGCCCTGGAGCGCGTGGGGCTGGAGCACCTGTTCCCCGTGCGCGTGACGTCCACGGACGTGTCGCGGGGCAAGCCGGATCCCGAGGTGTACCTCAAGGCCTCCGCCGCGCTGGGCGTCCCGCCGCACGCGTGCGTGGTGTTCGAGGACGCGGTGGCGGGGCTGAGGGCCGCGCGGGCCGCGGGCGCGGCGTGTGTCGCCGTCGCCACGTCGTTCCCGCGCGAGGTCCTGGTGCGCGAGCGGCCGGACTGGCTGGTGAAGGACTTCCGGGACCTGCCGCAGGCGCTGCGTCCCGGAAGCCACGGCTTCACGGCGCCGACGGCACCTCACCCGTGAGCACGCAGATGAGCGCGTCCGGGTCGCACTTCACGGGGAACAGCGGGTTGATGCCGGAGCCGCGCAGCCGGCCCGCGTCGTAGTCCGCGTACGGGTCGCACAGCGCGTCGTCCGGCAGCTTCGTCGTGCTGTTCTGGCACTTGATCACCGGCCAGATGCCCTTCACGGCGTACTCGGCGGTGCAGCCGTTCTCCGAGTACACGAGGTCCGCGGTGAACTGCGTCCCCGGAATCTCCGGCGTGTTGTAGATGCGCAGGTTGCTCCACGCGTAGCCGTAGTCCTGCGCGGGCAGCGCGCCGCCGTCGGGGGCCGTGGCCGCGGATACCTCCAGCCGGGTGGGCGACAACGCCGGCACCGAGCAGAAGTGGTCCGCCCCCGGCGTCGCGGAGGTGAAGGGACCCACCGCGGTGGCGGAGGCCTTCGATTCCTCCGACAGTCGGGCCTTGAAGGACTCCAGCAGCGTGCCCAGCCGCGCGCTGCGCACGCCCACGGTGTCGGGCGCGGCCGGGTCCTGGCTGAAGAACTTCTGCAGCCCCAGCGGCTCCGGCTTGAGCCGCGCGCAGACGTTGTCCGGGTTCTGCCCGGGCTTGAGCTGGTACGTCGCGGCGAACGAGCCGGTGGAGCCCTCCGCCACGGCGCGCGCCACCACGCACTCGGCCTCCGGTTCGCTGCCACACGCGCCCACGGCGACGGCCGCCGCCGCGAGTCCCGCACTCACTGCCATCCAACGAAGCTTCATCGCGTAGGTCCTCATGGGCGTTCCGGCCTAGAAGCTGAGCTTCGCGCCCAGGCGGATGGAGCGCGGGGCCTGGTAGGCGGTGGGCCGCTTGAAGTTGGGGTTGATGTCCGAAACAGCGATGCGCTCATTCGTGGTGGTGGAGATGACCTTGCAGTCCTTGCTCATCGCGTTGAGGCACGCGGTGAGGTCGTCCGGCTTGCCGCCCTGCTCGATGGCGTACACGCGCGTGGTGGTGAAGGTCTGGTCCACGTCCGTGTACTGCTGGAAGTTGAAGAGGTTGAACACGTCCAGGGACACCGTGAGGACGTAGTCCTTCACCAGCCGCTGGTTGAGGCCCACGTGCCCGTCCACGCCGTGCACCCAGGGCAGACGGCCCGCGCTGCCGCGCGGCAGGATGAACGTCTCCGAACCGCTGCGGCGCGGGTGCGCGCCCAGGTAGTTGAGCGGCGTGCCGGAGCGCGCCCGGTAGTTGCCGCCCACGTTGATGCTGGTGCTCGGCCCCAGCACCAGCTCCTTCGCGGCGAACACCTTGAAGGAATGCGTGCGGTCGCCGGGCAGCTGTCCCTCGCGGTTGACGGTGAGCGACACCAGGTCGAAGTCGCGCGTGAGGTTGGGGGACAGCTGGCCGGTGTCCGCGCGGAACAGGCCGGAGTAGTTCCCGCGCAGGGTGGACCAGGTGTAGCTGCCCTGGGCCAGCCACCCGTTGGTGAAGGCGCGCTGGAAGTAGAGGTTGACCGCGTCGTACTCGCGCTTCGCCAGCGGGAAGTCCGTGGAGTAGCCCTTGCCCGGGTTGCCCAGGAAGAAGGTGCTGCCGTCGTCGCGGCTCATGTCCTCGATGACGTCGTTGAGGTAGCGCCGGGTGTACGTGGCGCCCAGGCGGCTCGCGGTGAAGAGCTCGTACTCACCGCCCAGCACGAACTCGTCCGCGGACTGCGCGCGAATCTGGGGGTCCACCGGCACGCGGTCTCCGCCCTGCGCGTTCCAGAGCTGGTTGGGGCTTTCGCTGCTGCGGTTGTTGATGGGCTGCCGGTTGGCCGCGGTGCAGTCCCCCAGCAGGGACTCTTCGCGCGAGGGATTGCACGGGGGCGCGTAATAGGTGGCGGAGAGCAGCTGCTGCTGCGGGAAGGACAGGTCCGCCATGTCCAGGGGGACGTTCTCGAAGAAGCGCGCGTAGTTGGCGAAGAGCTTGGCGCGGCCACTCTGCGTCGGGTCGTAGATGACGCCCAGGCGCGGGGACCACTGGTTGGGCAGGTGCAGGCCCACCTCGCCGTCCAGGCCGTAGATGGTCTGCACGTCGTAGCGCAGGCCCACGTTGACGGTGACCTTGTCCAGGACGGACCAGCTGTCCTGGAGGAAGCCGCCCACGGTGGTGGACGTGGAGGTGCCCTCCTTGTTGGGCAGGAACACCGGAAGGTCCGGGCCCTCCATGTAGCCGTACTGGTTGAGGGTGAAGAAGCAGTCGCCGCCGGTGCACTCCTGCCAGGGCGTGAGGCCGGTGCGCGCGCGGTTGTTGTAGAAGCTCATCCGCTCGATGTCCGCGCCGGCCTTGAGGATGTGGTGACCCAGGGCCTCCAGCAGGTACGTGCCCATCACCTTGCCCTGCACTCGGTCCAGCCGCTGGATGCTGATGGTGCCGGGGCCGCCCGTGGAGTAGGCCGCCACGGGGCAACGCAGCCGCTGCTCCTCGGGCGTGGTGCCGCAGGCGTCCTCGTACGGGAGCGTCTCGAACTCGTTGATGGTGTGGAACCCCGGGTTGCGGGTGCGGCGCCAGGCGATGTTGGACTTCGCGGACAGGCCCTCGCCGGAGCCCAGGCCGGAGCCGTCCGAAGGGAGGGTGGAGTCCGCCTGATGGTGCCAGCCGAGCGTCGCGTCCACGAGCAGCTTCTTGTCGAAGAAGGACGACGCCTGCTTCGCGACGATGTCCATGGCGCTGTTGCTGCGCTGGGTGGCGATGGCTTCATACGCGCCCTGCACGAAGGCGGTGCAGGACAGGCTGGTGCACACCTCCGGCTCGCCGTCGTCGCTGAAGGAATACTTGCCGCTGCCGCCGGAGGAGCGCGGCGTGCCGAACACGGACACGGACAGGCTGTGGTCCGGGTTGAAGTTGTAGGTGAGCTTGCCCAGGTACTGCACGCTGCGCTCGTCGGCGAAGCGGCTGGTGCGGCTGCCTTCGATGGGGCTTACCTGGGAGAAGCCGGTGGAGAGGTTCTTGCGGCGCGCGCCCACGGCGGAGCAGCCGTTGGTTTCGTCCACCTCCGTGCACAGCTCGTAGCTGTTGAGCTGGCGGTCCACCTGGATGCGATTGAAGGACGGCGCGACGCCCACGTAGAACCAGAGCTTGTCCTTGAGCAGGGGGCCGCCCAGGTCGAAGCCGAAGTCGCCCAGGTTGTGGGCGCTGCCCTGCGCGGAGATGACGCTGCCTTCGCGCAGAATCTCCTTGCCGGACGTCTGGAATGCGCCGGGCGCGTAGTTGGCGAACACGGAGCCGTGGAACTCGTTGGAGCCGGACTTGGTGACGACGTTGAGCACGCCGCCGGTGGAGCGGCCGTACTCCGGCATGTAGCCGCCGGTGATGATGTTGACCTCCTTCACGAACTCCACGGACAGGGGCGTGCCCAGCGTGCCCACGCCGGGGTCGTTCACGGACAGGCCGTCCACGACGTACTGGCTTTCAGGTGAGGAGCTGCCGCTGATGCTCACGCCGTAGCGGTCCTCGGTGGCGCCGGGGGCCAGTTCAGCCAGGCCCTCGAAGGAGCGGGACGCGGAGCCCTTGGTGCCGGGGCGGATGACGGCGATGTTGCGGATGAAGTCCTGGTCCACGGTGACGCCCGCGGCGCTGGAGCCCACGTCCAGGGTCGGCGGAGAGCCGACGACCTCGACGTCGGAGCTCAGGGAGTCCGGAGCCAGCTCCGCGTTGAAGCGGATGGTGCGGTCGATTCTCAGCAAGATGCCGTCGCGGGCATAGGGCTGATAGCCCTGGGCCTCGAAGCGCAGCGTGTACGTGCCCGGCGGAAGCTGGGGGATGCGGTACAGGCCGCTCTTGTCGGAGAGCACGGTGCGCTCGCCCTGCAGCTGGGGCGAGGTGGCGGTGACCACGACATCCACCAGCGGCTTCTTGTCGAGTGTGTTCGTCAGGGTCCCGGTGATGACCGAGTTGCCCTGGGCCCAGGCCCCGGCTCCCCACAACACGACCATGAGCCACAGCCCACGGATGAAACGGATTCGTCTGGACACGGCTGCGCCCCTCCCGGCGAAGGCGGCGAACTCTGTCGCAAAACGTGAGAAATCCACCAGCCCAAATCAAAAAGACTTTGCCGCCAGAGCGGAAAAAGGCTGGCCCGCTGCGTCAGGCCCCGGGGAGGAAGCTCAGAGGATGTTCCCGGGCTCGGAGGTGAAGAGCGCGTGGAAGAGGGTGGTCTCCGGCGGCTTCATGAAGTTGACGTAGAGGGGAACAGGCGTCTGCGCGACTTCGAGCGGCAGGGCGGTGGCGCCGAACTCAGCTTCGATGTGTCGTGCGACGGTGTCCGCGATGCCTTGCAGCTCCAGCGGGACGGGGCCGAGGAAGACCTTCGACTCCATGAGGTGCTTCCCCAGGAAGACCCGGCGAACGCAGTGCACGGTGTAGAGGGGGGCCAGGATGCTGAGGTACCCGGCGACCGTCCAGGTGATCCGCGGGCGCATCATGTGCTGCTCCTGATGCGGGTAGACCAGCACGCAGAAGCTGGGGTTCGCCAGGCCCGGCGCGTAGTCCCAGGCATCGCAATCGGGAATCGCTGCTCGAAGCGTCTTCACGAAGGCCCCCCAGCGGGGCCTTTCCACATCCTTCTCCTCCCAGAGGGCTTGGTAGCGAAGATCCTCGGGGCTGGGCTCCTGACGGAAGACATAGGCCAGGTCAGAGCCCCAGTAGAGACGAGCAATCGCGAGCAATTCTTCGGCGGAAGGCGTCATGGCTTCTTGCTGCTTTGTCGTGTCCATGGCCTTCCCCCCGGAAGGCCGCTGACGTCACTTCAAAATCCTCTCAAAGCTCCATCGTCTCAGGGGGCGGGCTGTCCTCTGAGCTACGAGGAATCGGCATATAACAACAGCCCTGATGACCTCACGCCTCGCGCTCTTCGCCGCCCTGTCCCTCGGCTCCTTCCTCTTTGGTTTGTCGATGCTGGCGACGGCGTTCAGAGGCGCCGCCGCGCTCCCGGCGGCGCTGGTGCTGGGCCTGGGCTTGCTGGCCCTCGTCATCGTCACCTTGCGCCGGGCGCCGAACTGGCGGAGTGATGGCGCCTTCTCGCTCTCCGGGAAGGCTTGGAAGTGGCTGTCGTTGGCGGGGGCGCTGCTCTCGGGGCTCGGGGCCGTGGCCGTCGTCCTCGACAAGTACTCACTGCCACTGCCGTTCGGCGAATGCCTGGGCTCGAACTGCGACCTGTCGTACTGGCTCACGTCGCTCGCGTTCGTGTCCTGCTTCTTCGGTGGATGGCTCGTGTCCGCGGCGCTGTTGGGCGCCTACGGACTGCTGCGAGCCATCTCCTCGGCAGCGGTGTGGGCCGTGTCATTGTCCGTGGGTGCCGGCACGTGCCTGCTCTACCTGATTGTGCACATGGGACCCTAGAAGCCCTTCAGCGCTCCACCGTCGCAGGCAATGGACTGGCCGCTGATATACGCGGCCGGCTCCGACGCCAGGAACGTCACCAGCGCCGCGAACTCCTCCGGCCTGCCCAGCCGCCTCGCAGGGATGTTCGGCGCGACCTTCTCGTCGGACAGGCCCAGGTCCTTCATCCGGTCCGTCGCGTGGTAGCCCGGCAGCGCCGCGTTCACCGTGATTCCATACGGCCCCACTTCATTGCTCAGGCTCTTCACCAGCCCCAGCAATCCCGCGCGCAGGCCGTTGGACACCGTGAGGTTGTTCATCGCCTCGCGCGCCGCCGTGGACGTCACCAGCACGATGCGGCCCCAGCCCTGCGCCTTCATGCCCGGCAGCGCTTCCTGAATCGCATCCACCGTGGCCAGCCACAGGCTCTGGAACCCTGTCTGCCATTGCTCCACCGTGATGGACTCGAAGCCTCCGGACGGCGGGCCTCCCGCGTTCACCACCAGCACGTCCAGGCCGCCCAGCTTCTCGGTCACCTCGCGCACCAGCCCGCGCGCGGCCCCCGGCTGAGTCAAATCACACGGCACCGCCAGCGCCGCGCCCAGCTCCTTCGCTGCCTTCTGGAGTTTCTCCCCGCCTCGCGAGGACACCGCCACCGTCGCGCGCTCCTTCACCAGCGTGTCCGCGATGGCGCGCCCCAGCCCCGACGACGCGCCCGTCACCAGCGCCCGCCTACCCTTCAAGCCGAAATCCATCCGCGTGCTCCTCCATGAAAGGGGTCAGCCGGCCGCGAATCAGCTTCGCCGCCTGGTCCAGGTCCACGTCCTCGGGCCGCTTCAGCTCCCGAGCCAGCTCCGACACGATGCCGCCCGCGATGGAGCCCACGCCGTACGCCAGCCGGTAGGGCACACGGCTGAAGCTCACCAGCGAGTAGCGGCTGACGAACTCGCCCGGGAACGCGTTGAGCAGCACCTTCTCCACGCCCTTCTCCAACAGGAAGCGCGGATCCGCCGTGCTGTCGCGCATCTCGATGAAGTTCTCCACCGCCATGTCCGCGATGGCGTCCGCGTTCGTCTTGCGCAGCCGCTCGAACGCGTCGAACGCGGCCGCCCAGTCCGACTGCCGCTCCAGCAGCGAGTCCAGCACCACGCAGTCCTCGAAGCCGCAGTTCATCCCCTGCCCGTAGAAGGGGACCATCGCGTGCGCGGCGTCGCCCAGCAGCAGCGTGCGTCCGCCCTCACGCCACGGCGCGCACTTCACCGTCACCATCTGCCCGGTGGGCCGGGAGAAGAACTCCTCCACCAGCCCCGGAATCATCGCCTTCGCGTCCGGGAACTGCTCCTGGAAGAACGCCTCCAGCGCGGCGGGCGTGTGGAGCGACGCGAAGCTCACCGGCCCCTCCCACGGCAGGAACAGCGTGCACGTGAAGCTGCCGTCTTCATTCGGCAGCGCGATGAGCATGTACGTGCCGCGCGGCCAGATGTGCAGCGCGTGCTTCTCCATCTGGAAGCGCCCGCCCTCGCCCGGGGGAATCGTCAGCTCCTTGTAGCCATGCCCCAGCGTCTGCGAGTCCGCCTGGGACCCCGTCTGCGATTGCAGCGCCTGCCGCACCGCCGAACCCGAGCCGTCCGTGCCGAACACCACCGCGTCGCGCACCTCGCGCGTCACGCCCGTGGCCTCATCCAGCACCGTGAGCGCCCCCGCCGCCGGATCCGCCTGCGTCACCCGCTGCCGGAAGCGGATGGACACGCGCCCCGTGGCCTCCGCCTGTGTCATCAGGAACTTGTTCAACCAGCCACGTGACAGGGAATTGATGTGCTGCGAGTCATCCTTCCCATACGGCTGGAAGGCCAGCTCGCCCTTCACCGGGTGGATGACGCGCCCGCGCATGGGGATGGCGTGCTTCAGCGCCTCCTCCTCCAGGCCCACCTGCCGCAAGGCGTGCAGTCCGCGCGTGGAGATGGCCAGGTTGATGGAGCGCCCCGCGTCCAGCGTCTCGCGGCGCATGTCCGGGCGGCGCTCCAGCACCTCCACCGTGTGGCCCCGGCGGGCCAGGTACAGCGAGAGCAGCGAACCCACCAGGCCCGCTCCCACCACCGTCAGCTTCGACTCATTCGAGGGCATGGGCCTCCAGCGCCTTCACGAAGCGGAAGACGTCCAGGTACGTGTTGTAGAGGGGCGCGGGCGCGGCGCGGATGATGTCCGGCTCGCGGAAGTCGCAGATGATTCCGGCCGCGGACAGCCGCTGGAGCAGCCGCTTCGGCTCGCCCTTGAAGCGCAGGGACAGCTGCGCCCCGCGCTGCTTCAAATCTCGCGGCGTGGTGATGGTGACGTAGCCCGCGGGCAGCCGGTCCAGCAGGAACTCCAGGTAGCCCGTCATCTGGTCGCTCTTCTCGCGCAGGGCCGCCATCGTCGCCCTGTCGAACAGCTCCAGCGACGAACGCAGCGCCGCCAGTTGGAAGATGGGCGGGTTGGACAGCTGCCACCCCTCCGCGCCCGGCAGCGGGTCGAACGTGGGGCCCATCTCGAAGCGCGTGGCCTTGTTGTGCCCCCACCAGCCTTCGAAGCGCGGCAGTTCCGGTGAATGCGCGTGGCGCTCGTGCACGAACACGCCGCCCAGGCTGCCCGGTCCGCCGTTGAGGTACTTGTACGAACACCACACCGCGAAGTCGGGCCCGTCGTCGTGCAGCGACAGCTTCAGGTTGCCCGCCCCGTGCGCCAGGTCGAAGCCCACCTTGCAGCCCTGCGCGTGCGCCACGCGGGTAATCTCGCGCAGGTCGAACGCCTGCCCGGTGAGGTAGTTCACGCTGCCCAGCATCACCAGCGCGAGCTCCTTCCCGTGCCGCTCGATGGTCTCCAGGATGTCCTCGGAGCGCAGCGTGTCCTCGCCCTCGCGGGGCATCAGCCGGACGATGGCCTCTTTCGGGTCGTAGCCGTGGAAGCGCGCCTGAGACGCCACCGCGTATTGGTCCGATGGGAAGGCGCCGCCTTCAATCAGGATTTTGAAGCGCTCACGCGTGGGCCGGTAGAACGACACCATCATCAGGTGCAGGTTCACCGACAGGGTGTTCATCACCACGACTTCCTGCGGCTGCGCTCCCACCACCCGCGCCACCATGTCGGTGAGCTGCTCGTGGTAGGGCAGCCACGGGTGGCGGCCGTGCACGTGGCCCTCCACGCCCAGCCGCTCCCAGTCCTCCATCTCCATCTGCACGTACTTGCGAGCCTTGCGCGGCTGCAGCCCCAGTGAATTGCCCGCCAGGTAGATGGCCGGCGCGCCAGACGCAGCCGGGGGGAAGAGGAACTCGTCGCGCAGGGGCCTCAGCGGATCCGCTGCGTCCAGGCCGTAGGCGAACACATCGGTGTTCTCGTAGACAGGGGCCGTCATGGTGCGAAGTCCTCGTGCGAGCGCCCCAGCCACTCCAGGGCATTTCGGGACAGCAGTTGCTCGCGCACGGAAGGCGCCAGGTCCGTCAGCGACTCGATGAGCGTGCCGGGCCGCTCCTCGCCCAGCGGGAAGGGATAGTCACTGCCCAGCGCCACCTTGTCCGCGCCGAACAGCTTCACGATGCCGCGCAGCGTCTCCGCGTCGTGCACCAGCGAGTCCACCCAGAACCGGCCCAGGTAGTCGCGCGGCGCGACCTTGTTGTCCACGGCCACCAGGTCCGGGCGAACCTCGAAGCCGTGCTGGATGCGGCCCAGCGTGCCCGGGAACGCGCCGCCGCCGTGCGCGAACGCGAGCCGCAGCTTCGGCAGCCGCTCCATCACCCCGCCGAAGATGAGCGAGCAGATGGCCAGCGACACCTCCGCCGGCATCCCCACCAGCCACGGCAGCCAGTACTTCGCCATCTTCGCCTCACCCATCATGTCCCACGGGTGCACGAAGACGGCCGCGCCCAGGTCGCTCGCCGCCTGGAAGAAGGGGAAGAGGGCCGGGTCGGACAGGTTCAGGTCATTGACGTGGCTGCCAATCTGCACGCCCGCGAACCCCAGCGTGCGCACGCAGCGCTCCAATTCCTTGACCGCCAGGTCGGTGGATTGGAGCGGCACCGTGCCCAGGCCCACGAAGCGCTTCGGCGCCGTCGCCACCGCGCCGGCCAGGTGGTCGTTGAGGAAGCGCGCCACCTCCAGGCCGTCCTGCGGCTTCGCCCAATAGCTGAACAGCACCGGCACCGTGGACAGGACCTGCACCTGGACACCGTGCGCGTCGCACTCGGTGACGCGCTGCTGCGGGTCCCAGCAGTTGCTTTCAATCTCGCGGAAGAACTTCCCGTCGTCCCGCATCATCCGCGCGCGGCAGGGCGCGTGGTGGTCCAGCGCGATGAAGCCGCCGTAGCCGAAGCGCTCGGCGAAGCGGGGCAGCTCCGGGGGGAGGAGGTGCGTGTGGATGTCGACCTTCACTTGGGCGCACCACCCCGCGCCACCTTCGTGCCGCACTGCTTGCACGTGCAGTTCTCGGGGTTGCCGTAGAAGTGCTCGAACACCGGCGGCAGCTGCGTCACCAGGTTGGTGACGTGCAGCGATTCCTCATAGAGCTTCTCGCCGCACTTCGGGCACAGCCACAGGAACGAATCCAGCTCCTGCGGCTGGCGGCGGCGCTCCAGCACCAGTCCGATGGTGCCCGCGGGCCGCTGCGGCGAGTGCGGCACCTTGGGCGGCAGCAGGAAGATTTCGCCCTCGCGGATGGGGACGTCCTGCACCTGGCCGTCGTCGATGACGCGCAGGGTGATGTCGCCCTCCAGTTGGTAGAAGAACTCCTCGCCCTCGTTGACGTGGAAGTCCGTGCGCGAGTTGGGCCCGCCCACCACCGTGACCATGAAGTCCCGGTCCTCCCACACCTGCTGGTTGCCCACGGGCGGCTTGAGCAGGGGGCGGTGCTCGTCGATCCACTTCTTGAAGTTGATGGGGGTCAGTCGGCCCATGTCACTCGTCTCCAATGGTGGCGATGCACTTGAGTTCAATCGCGATGGGCGTGGGCAGCGCGTTGATTTCCAGCGTGGTGCGGCACGGCGGGTTGTCCTTGAAGTACTCCGCCCACAGCCGGTTGTACGTGGGGAAGTCCCGCTTCATGTCCGTGAGGTACACCGTCACGTCCACCAGCCGCTCCCACGACGAGCCCGCGTCCTCCAGGATGTAGCGCACGTTGCGGAACACGGAGTGGCACTGCGTCTCGATGTCGTACGAGACGATGTTCCCCGCCGCGTCCAGCTCCACGCCCGGAATGGCCTTGCTGCCGCGCTCGCGCGGGCCCACGCCGGAGAGGAACAACAAGTTCCCCACACGGCGCGCGTGGGGATAGAGCCCCACCGGCTCCGGGGCCTTCTTCGAATCGATCCGCTCGCCAGCGCTCACGTGTGGCTCTCCCCGCTCAAAGCTTGATGCAGACGTTCTTGGGCTCGGTGAAGAAGCGCAGCGCGTCCCAGCCGCCCTCGCGGCCCACGCCGGATTCCTTCACTCCACCAAACGGCGTGCGCAGGTCGCGCAGCATCCAGGTGTTCACCCAGACGATGCCGCTGTGCAGCCGGGACGCGAACCGGTGCGCGCGCGCCAGGTCCTTCGTCCACACGCTGCCCGCCAGCCCGTAGCGCGTGGAGTTGGCCCACGACAGCACCTCCTCCTCGTCGTCGAAGGGCATGATGGTCGCCACCGGACCGAAGATCTCCTCCTGGTTCGTGCGGCACGTGGGGGCGAGGCCCTCCACCAGCGTGGGCTCGATGAACCAGCCGTTCGCGCAGCGGCCGGGCACGTTCGCGCGCTGGCCGCCGGTGAGGATGTTGCCGCCCTCCTGCTTCGCGAGCGTGATGTAGCCCATCACCTTCTCGAAGTGCTCGCGCGACACGAGCGCGCCCTGGTCCGTGCCGTCCACCAGCGGGTCCCCCACCTTGAGGGCCTTCGTGCGCGCGACCAGCGCTTCCTTGAAGCGCGGATACAGCGACCGCTGCACGAAGATGCGCGGGCCGCACAGACAGATCTGCCCCTGGTTCGCGAACGACGAGCGCAGCGTGGTGGCCAGCGCGTCGTCGAAGTCGCAGTCCGCGAAGATGACGTTGGGGTTCTTCCCGCCCATCTCCAGGGACAGCTTCTTGAACGCGGGCGCGGCCACGCGGGCAATCTCCGCGCCCGTGCGCGTGCTGCCGGTGAAGGAGATGGCGCTCACCTCCGGGTGGCGCGTGAGCGGCCCACCGACGTGAGGCCCCAGACCGTGCACCAGGTTGAGCACGCCCGGCGGCAGCCCCGCGTCGCGGCACACCTGCGACAGGAGGAAGGCCGTCATCGGCGTCACCTCCGACGGCTTGGCCACCACGCAGTTACCGGCCGCCAGCGCGGGGGCAATCTTCCACGTGAGCAGGTACAGCGGCAGGTTCCATGGCGAGATGCAGCCCACCACGCCCAACGGCGAGCGCAGCGTGTAGTTGAGCGCCACGCCGTCCATGGGGTGCGCTTCACTGGAGAACTGCGTCGCCGCGTCCGCGAAGAACTCGAAGTTGAGCACGCTGCGCGGGATGTCCACCGTGCGAGCCACCGACAGCGGCTTGCCCGTGTCGATGGACTCCGCCCGCGCGAAGGCGTCCAGGCGTTCGTGGATGAGGCCCGCGATGCGGCGCAGGTACCGCGAGCGCTCCATCGCCGGCAGGGCGGCCCACGCGGGGAAGGCCCGGCCCGCGGCCTCCACGGCGGACTGCACGTCCATCTCGCGCGAGTCCGGCACGTGCGCGTAGAGCTGGCCCGTCGCGGGCTCCGGCTTGTCCAGCCACTGGCCGCCCGCCGCGGGCACCAGCTCGCCACCGATGTAGTTGAGGACCTTTTCCACGGGCGCGCCCTCCAAGGAGACGCGGCAATGTATGTCGCGGCCGTCCGCGGCCTCCAGGATTCCGAACAGTCGGCGTCGGATGGCGCTCGCTTGCGCGGCCGTCTGGCTCCCAGCGTCTCCGGGACCCGCTCCACTGGTGAATCCTTGGTGGAATTGCGGGCCGGGCATGGAAAAGATTCGCGCATGACCTCGACTGTGGATGTAGCGGCCCTGGCAGGAATCCTGGACGCGGCGCGGCGCGAGCGGCGAGAGATACCGCCCCTGTCGCACGCGCACCCGACCCTGACCGTGCCGGACGGTTACGCGGTGCAGGCGGAGGGCATCCGGCTGCGCGAGGCCCAGGGTGAGCGGGTGGTGGGCCTGAAGATGGGCTTCACGTCGGAGGCGAAGCGCCAGCAGATGAACCTGGGCTCGCCCATCTTCGGCGTGCTCACGGACCGGATGCGCGTGCAGCCCGGCGGCGTGGTGCGCGTGGGCGCGGGCATCCACCCGCGCATCGAACCGGAGATCGCCTTCCGCACGTCGAAAGAACTCAAAGGCAGCGTGACGCGCGACGAGGTGCTGGACGCGTGCGACGCCGTCTTCGCGGCGATGGAGGTGCTGGACTCGCGCTTCGTGGGCTTCAAGTACTTCAGCCTGCCGGACGTGGTTGCGGACAACGCGTCGTCGTCGCTGTTCGTGCCGGGCACCCTGGAGCGCGCCCCGCGCGAGCTGGACCTGACGAAGCTCCAGATGCGCATGGAGGTGAACGGCAAGGTGGAGGGCGAGGCGCGCTCGGACGCCATCTCTGGCGACCCGGTGGTGTCCCTCATCCAGTTGTGCGCGCTGCTCGCCGAGCGCGGTCAGGTGCTGCCCGCGGGAAGCCTGGTGTTGTCCGGCGCGGCCACCGCCGCCTACCTGATGAAGCCCGGCGACCACGTGCGACTCACCGTGGACGGGCTGGGCACCGTGGAGGTCACCGCGGGCGAGTAGCCCGGCGCGCCGTTCCCGAGCGTGAGGATGCCGCTGGTTCCCGGCTCGCTTCGGGACAGCACCTGGCCGGTGGAGGAGACGATGAGGGCCGGGCCCGCGAGCGACGCGCGCACCGCGGGCAGGTGCTGCTCCGCGGCGCGCAGGATGACAGTGCCCACGGCCTGCTCCATCGCGAAGCGGTTGCCCACCAGCGGCAGGTCGCTGGCGAGCACGGCCAGCAGGGTGCCTCCCGCGGCCTGTCCCTGGAGGGCGGTGGGGCGGCTGAAGGCCTCGTAGCAGATGAGGGGCACGACGCTCCGGCCCGCCACGGACAGCCGGGGGACGGCGCTGCCCGGCGTCAGGGGCTCGCTGCTTCCGCGCAGGCCCAGGAAGGCGCGCTCACCCACCGGGACGAGCACCGCCTTGCCCCGGCTCTCCTTGAGACGCCCCTCCGTGTCGAAGGCGCCCGCGGCGTTGAGGTAGTGCCCCTCCGTGCGCAGCGTGAGGCCCGCGATGCTCGCCACCGGCAGGCGCGTGTCCGCGAACGCGGCCAGGGGCACCGGCTGGGGCAGGACGCCCTCGGGCAGCCGCTGGTTGCCGCGCACCGTGCTCTCCGGCCACACGAGCAGCGACGTTCCCCCGGGCACCTCTCGCGGCGGCCGGGCCGACGAGGCCAGGTGCACCACGCCCACGCCCGCGAGCACGTCGTCGACGGGGGCGGGTGGGGGCACCATGGCGAGCGCGCCCAGGACCAGTCCCGCCGGAGCCAGCAACCGGAAGTCGCGCCGGACCGCCGCCTCGCCCACGCTGGCCGAGGCGTAGAGGCACAGCAGCAGCAAGGGCCCCCAGCCCACGAACGCGAGGGCGTGCAGCATGGCGGGCCAGGCCCACTGGGAGTTCAGCAACTGCGTCATGGAGAAGCCGCAGGTCAGCTCCGCCGTGGCTTCACCCGCTGCCCAGGCGAAGGGCAGCCAGAAGCGCGGAGGTACGCGGCGCGCGCGTGTCAGGACCAGCGCCATCGCCGGCACCTGGGAGGCCACCGCCGTCGCCGCCCAGCCCAGCGCCGCCAGCGTCAGGGCGGCTCCGGCGACTCCTGGCGCGAAGTGACGCGCGGTCCCCACCCACCAGTGCAGGGCCACCGCCTGCCGCGCCAGCGCCGCCAGCGCGAGCATGCCCGCGGCGCGAAGGCCGGAGGGCGCGCGGTGCAGGGCCGCCGCCACGCACGCGACGCCCACCCACGCCAGGGGCTGCGCGGTGGGGCCGAGGAAGGCCACCCCCTGCAGCAACCCCCCGAGCAGTGCGAGGCCCCAGTGCATCACCGGCGGAAGCGCTCCGGCGCCACCGGCACCAGGGCCGCGGCGTCCGCGCCGGGAAGGTCCACGCTCACCAGGTTCGGCAGCTTGCGCACGAGGCGCGCCTCCAGCGCATCCACGTCCCAGGCCTCCAGCGTGTCGCGCGCCTGGCTCAGCGCGTCCGCGTCCAGCCGCCAGCGCGTCAGCGGCTTGCCGGAGCGGGTGTGGAAGCGCTCCGCGCGCGCGTCGGCGGTGCCGGGCTGGAAGAAGTCCGCGTCGTAGCGCAGCCCCTGTGGCGGCAGCTTGTAGGTGGCGCCCACCACCAGCGCGCCAGGGACCGCGTCGGCGAGCGCCTCCAGCAGCGGCAGGGAGAAGCCATAGCAGGTGTCCAGCACGATGAGCTCCGGACGGTAGCAGGCCGCGACGCGCGCCAGCGCCTCCGGCCCGGTGTGCAGGTACAGCGGCGGCAGGCTGTGGCCGCTGAAGATGAGCACCTCCGCCGCCGCGTCCCGGGGACAGTCGAAGTCCTCCAGCGCGAGGTTGGGGCACGCGTCATCACCTGCGCCGCACGCCGCCTGTTGGAGCGGCGGCGCGTCCGCGCGGGAGAAGATGGAGACGACGCGCGGCGCTTCCGTCGCCGCGCGCCGGGGAGGCGGCTCACGCGAGCACGCCCCCGACAGGAGCATCAGCGCCCCGAGGACTGCCTTGGGATTCCGGGCGGACATGGGGCGCTGGCTCCAGGACGACGGGAGACTACCTCCAGCAGGCGCAGCCGACCTGACGGCAGTAGTCGCGGCAGTACTGGGTCATGCCGTTGTTGGTGTTGCAGTTCTTGCGGCTGTACTCGCGGCTACAGAGGAGGAAGGAGCCCGTCAGCCACACGACCACGACGACGGCCGCGACCGCGCCGCCCTTGCCGGTGTCGCTCTCCGGGATGTACTGGTGGATGGTGTCGAGCAGCACGACGAACGAGTAGTCAGACACCGGATCCATCACGCCCGTCTTGTGCAGCAGCTCCGCGGCCTCCCGCTCGTTCTTCGCCAGCGCATCACCCACCCGGACGGTGCCGTCGGCGTTGAACGTCATCTTCTGCTGGCCGGCGTCCGTGACGATGAGGGCCTCGCCCGTCTCGTCGTGCATCTCATAGTGGCTCTTGCTGCCCGTCTCCTCGTCGAGGATGTCGATGACCGTCGTGCCGTCGCCGCGCGTGAGCTCCTGGCGCAGCACGAACGCGAGCATGTGGGGCGCCTGCCCTTCCTCCCCCCGCACCTGGACGCGGCCGTAGCGCTCCAGGTGGTTGTCCACCACCTGCGCCGGCTGCACCTCGCGGTGGAGGACGCGGCTCTGCAGCAGTTGGGTCTTCTCCAGCGTCCACGGGCTGGCTTCCGGGCTGCGGCTGCACCCCACCTGGAGGGTGAAGATGCTCAAGAGCAGCAACGAAACGGCGGACTGGAACACGGGGCGCGAAACAGGGGACACGTCACGGGGGTTCATGGGGTGTGACTCCTTGCGGACGGCCTGAACGTGCCTACCGGGAGGGAAGGACGCTCCAGGCCGTTCCTGACCCCTTGAGCACGGTGCATGCCAGGGCCCACCCCCGAGCCAATCCCTGTCACCACCCGCCCGGGACTGTGGCCATCCCGGTCACAAAGACGCTTGTCTTTGTGGCCATGGATGTCACGTGTTGACTGGAAAGCAATTTGGGTTCGTATTCACCACATCCCAGCTTTCAATACAGCAGGCCGTTCTTCGGCTGGAGCGGCGGCGGCAGCTCGGATTCGCCCAGCATCTGCCGCAGGTTGATCTCGATGGTGCGGCACAGCGCCGTCATGGGCGTGTCGCTGACGCCGTCCTCGAAGGGGGCCTCCACGTCGCGGCCCACCGCGTCCAGGGCGATGAAGAGGAACGCGATGATGGCGGTGATGAGCGGCGTGAGCACGCCCAGGTCCGCGACGACGCCCAGGGGCAGCATGGTGAGGTAGGCGCGCACCATGGCGTGCGGAAGGATGTCGTACTGGCGGGGCAGGGGCGTGTTCTTGATGCGCTCGCACGCGCCCAGGTGGTTGGTGAGCTCCGTGAGCGTCTCGTCCATCGCCACGCGCAGGTAGACCTTCTCCGGGTGCTCGATGTCGCTGTACACGCGGCGCATGCGCGTGCTCATCCACAGCAGGATGGCGGCGGGCACGTTCTGCTCCACGCGCAGCGCCTCCAGCACGGACGGCCGGAAGAACGGGGTGATCTCCGGGAAGGGGTCCTGCCGCCGCAGATGGCAGCGCAGCGCGTTCACGAAGCCAATCTGCGCGTAGACCAGCTCGCGCGCGTCCTCGGTGATGCCCTCGAACATGCCGGTGATGATGCCCCGGGGTGACTCCACGGCCGGATGGACGAACGTGGCCAGGTTCGCGCGCGGGATGCTGGGACCGCGCAGGTCGCGCGCCTGGCCGAGCTGGTCCCGCACCGCGCCGTCACCCACCTTGGACCAGGCGGGCGCCAGCGCGGGCCCCTCCGGCTGCACGGCCACCTGGACCAGGCGCGACGCGGCGGAGGGTGTCTCCGGCGTCCCGTCACTGCGCTGCGCACGGGGCGCGGGCAGGAAGGTGAGCACCTGCCGGGCCAGCGTCCGCGACGCGTTCACCAGCCCGCCCCAGAGGGTGCGCGCCTCCCACCAACGCTCGTAGGCGGAGTTGTTGCGGAAGCCGAGCAGCACGCCCAGCGCCGCGGCCAGCAGCGTCACCGGCAACGCAGGCACCGACAGCCACCTGGCGTCCAGCACCTCGTAGCCCAGCGAGATGGCCAGCGCGATGGCGATGTGGACGACGACGGGGCGCCCCGTGTAGCGGAGGATGATCCGCCAGGACAGCATCCGACCGACGATCATCTCCCGGAGCTCCTCTTCGCGGGGCGTGCTGCGTGAGGAGTTGGATGTAGTGATGCCCCCGAGGAGCGGCAATGCGCCGCGTTACCTTCGCGACCCCCGGCCGGACGGGAGTCCCCTCCGCACGCCTGGGGAGCGTGCGGAAGCAAACGAAAGGACGCGTGCGCCCGTCAGGCCCGCGACTTGGAGAAGACGATGCTCGCGCCCGTCGCCGGCACCGTCACGGTGAAGGTGCGCTCCACGGTGGCCAGGCCGTTGCCGCCGCGTGACGCCAGCTCCAGGAAGAACGCGCCCGTGGCTTTCAGGTGGAAGGACTGCGCCCACGACTGGGACAGCGCCTTGAACGCGCCCTTGAAGACGGCGGGCGAGCGCTGCTCGCTGTTGCGCAGGTCCAGCAGGCCCGCGCGCAGGTCGTGCCACTTGGACACGGTGCCGGGGTTCTTCTGGATGACCTCCGCGAACGTCAGCATGCCGTTGCCCAGCAGCCCTTCGCTGTACGCGAAGTGCCCGACGAGCGGGTTCTTCTTCAGGTTCGCGGCGGCCATGTTCGCGGCCACGGCGGCGGACCAGTCCTGCGCCAGGTACTCCTTCCACAGGGGCGCGTAGACGGACTCGCGCACGGTGGGCCGGTCGCGGCACGGCACGCCGTACCAGGGCAGGGCCCGGGCCAGCGCGCGAGCGAAGGCGGAGTGGGCGTCCGGGTCCGCCGCGTGGGTGATGACGTCGCGCAGCGTCCGGTTGTCCAGCTTCAGCTCCACCCGCGTCTCAATCTCCTTGCCGCCGGAAGCGTCGCGGATGCGCTTGAGGACGTCCTCCTCCTCGGCGTCATCCAGCGCGCCCCAGATGATGGCCTCGTCCACGGCCTGGCGCAGGTCGTCGTCCGACAGCTTGCGAGCGTCATGGGCCAGCAGCAGGTACAGGCCCAGGTCGAAGTCCGCCACGGTGGGCGACTTGCGGAACTCCGCCATGTCCGCCTTGAAGTCCGCGGTCCAGCGCATGTACGGCGTGAGCAGCGCGCCCTTGTAGCTGCGCACACCCAGGAACGAGACGCGCTGGGGCGACTCCTTCTCCAGGCTGTTGCGCTGCACCACCTGGGTGAGCTCGTGCACGTCGCTGCCGCCCAGCGCCCACTTGCCCAGCTTCAGGGAGAAGCCCCAGGCCTTGGACTCCTTGTTGACCTCCTTCAGCAGGCACTGCTCCAGCGCCATGCCTTCGGCCTGCATGCGCTGCATCGCGCTGTCCATCCGTCCGGACACCAGCAGCGGGTGCAGCGCGCGGGCCTGGGCGTCGGTGCACACGGTGGACAGGAGCGTGGTCTGCTCGCGCAGGCGCAGGTACTCGTAGCGGAAGCCCGCCTCGAACTTCGATTCCGCCAGCGCCTGGACGCGCGCGCGCACGTCCGTGCGGAGCTTCTCCCACTGCGTGCGCAGCGCCGTGGTGTTGGCCTCCAGCTCCCCGAAGCCCAGCCGGTCCAGGATGATGCGCAGGACCTTGGTCTCGTTCGCGGACAAGGTGTGCGCTTCCAGCTTCGTCATCAGGGAGTCGAACTCGGACAGCGGCACCGACAGGAGCCCTTCGAGCACGTGCTCCACCTGGGAGACGACGGCGGCCGGGTCGGTGAGGCTCGCCTCCACGTGCAGGCTGGCCGTCACGCCCGCCTCGCGCGCCACCACCTTCTTCACCTGCACGCGCACCTGGCCAGCCGCGGGGCGGGAGAAGACGACGGCGTAGTCGTCCACCACCTTCACCTTGGCGGACACGGTGGCGCCCGCCTTGGCCTCGAAGGCCATCATGGTGCTGGCGGACAAGAGCTTCGTCAGCGTCTGGAGGTTGGACGTGTAGACGTCCGTCCAGTCCAGCGTCGCGGTGACGGACAGCTCGCCGCGCGCCTGGAAGGCGATGGCGTCACCCACGCCCAGCTTGTCCAGCGAGGACGTGAGCAGGGGCAGCCGCAGCTCCGGCGCGTTCTTCTTCAGCGCGGCGCGCGCGTTCGTGTCCTGCGTGTGCCGGTGGTAGTCCGCGAGCATCACGCGCACGTCGCCGTTGGCCGCGAGCGCCACGTAGGGCAGCGGGAAGCCGACGTCCGCCTTCACGCGCGCCTCCACGCCGTACTTGAGCCACGCCTGATCACCACCGTAGACGAGCGCCGGTGCCAGCTGCGTCGTCGCGTCGCCGGGGGCCTCGCCCACCACGCCCGCCGCGTCCACGTCCGCCGGGGCGTCATAGCCTTCGATGAAGCCGCGCGCGGACACGTCGAACGCGAACGTCAGGGAGCCCAGCTTCTCTCCCGCGGGCAGCGCATAGCTGGCGGTCGGCAATTCCACGCGGATGTCCGAGCCCTTGAGGGGCGCATCCGGCAGCACCTTCGACACTTCGTCCAGCAGCGCGAGCTTCCACGACATGACGGCTCCCTCCCACGACGTCCACGGAAAGGCCGCATCCTACATCGTCGGTCCCACGTGGGAGGCCGGACGTGAAGCGGGCGCGAGCGACCCACCAGGGAGTCGCCGTCACCGGCTCAAGGCACGTCGTGGACCCGCTGGAGCGCGGGCGCACCGTCCGCCTTCACGACCAGCGGGTCGGGCATCAGCCCCGGGATGCAGGAGCGGATGCTGACCTGGGTTTCATCCACGGGCTCCAGCACCAGCGACGTCGTCCGCGTGGGGAGCGCGCGCGGCCACTGGCCCTTCTCCGCGCGGGCCACGTCCACCTCCGCCAGGGCGATGAGGGCCTCGGAGCGCAGCGTGCGCAGCTCCAATGCTTCCACGTCCTCGGGAGACAGGCGCACCGACGGGGCCTCCGCCTGGCGGAAGTACTCCCCGGCCTTCAGGGTCTCCAGGGCCGCCAGCGAACGGCGGCGCTCCTCGGCCGGTTGATCCGCCACGGCGAGGAGGTGGTCCGCGTCCTCCACCCACTGACGCCACTGGAGCCGGCGCGACAGGGCTCCGGGCTGCTTGGGGGCGTCGAACCACGTGGGCGGCAGCTCGGCGAGGGTGTCGTCGGAGAGCAGGTCGCGGAAGGTGTGGAGCTGCGCGGCGACGGCCTCCTCGTGCAGCATCAGGGACACCGGCGGGAAGCCCTCATGCAGCCGGGTGAGCTGCGAGATGGCCTGGCGCTTGCGGGCCAGGGAGGCCGCGTCGATTGCGTCCGCGCAGGCCCTCCACGTGCGCGCATATCCGGCCGCGGACAGCCGCTGTCCCACGAGCCCTCCGCCCAGGGCCAGCTCCCGGCTCAGCGCGAGCGCGTCCAAGCACGTGTCCACCGCTGGATCCGCTTCACCCCGCGACACGAGCCGCCGCGTCTCCAGCGCCGCGTCCTCCACCACGTGGCGAAGCGCGTGGATCAGCGCGTCCCGGCGCGACACCTCCGGACCGGACAGGGGACGCAGGTCCTCCGGAAGGCCGCCGGACTCCGCGTGGGTGGCGGCGAGCACCCGCCGCATCAAAGGCAGGCCCTGCTCCAGGGCTTCACGGCGGGAGGCGGGGAGGTCCGTCACCGGAGCGCGTCCTTCCGTCACGGCCTCCAGGGTCGCTGCCTCCGCCGCGGTGGGAGCAGGGGTCGCGCGGGCCTGCTGGAGCAGCGCGGGCAGGAGCGGAACCATCGCGTCCCCGAAGGTGCCGGGCCGCGTGGCGGTGATGTGCGCCGGACGCGGGTGCTCCGCGTGCGTCAGCGTGTTCACCTCACGCAGGAGTCGTTCCTCCAGCGCGTCGGTGCGCAGGTGCTGGTGCGCCAGCACCCCGAGGCTCACGAGGACGGACAGGGACACGCCTCCCATGAGGGCGGGGAGGGGGCGCTTCATGGCCATCGGGACGGGACTCCAGGAGGGGGACCTGGAATGTCGCACGAAACGCCGAAGCCCCAACAGCCTCCCACGGAGCGCGACGTTGCCTGGCGAGCAGGAGCCTCACCTCCAGGTCATGGCGCCTGTCAGGTCCTCTACCGGGCAGGCGTGCTCAACCGGCGCAGCAGGAGCTCCGCCAGGTCGCGGGCCTGCGAACGGATTTCAGGTACGGCTGTGGTTTCCCACAGGTCTCCGCGCCGCGTCGGGCCCAGCGTGAAGAGGTGGGCGGAGGGCTGTCCGCGCGCGTCCAGCACCTCGCCGTCGGGCGCCGTCGCCAGCCCCATGCCCAGCGAGTCCGCGCGGGCCTGTCCCGCCTCCAGCAGGCCGCGCAGGACGGGCTGGCCGCGCGAGGCCGGGTTCGACTCGGGGCCGGTGCAGTTGATGACGTGCTGCACGCGCAGCACCTGGGGCTCGCGCTCACCCCGGGGACGCAGGTGGACCGCCACCGCGTCTGGCTCCAACTCGAAGCGGAGCACGCGGCCCGAGTGGAGCGTCAGCCGCCCCTCGCGCCGCCACGCGTCCATCACGTCGTGGATCTCCGGCGCCATGCGGTGGCGGTGCACCTCCCAGTACGCCCGCAGGTGGCGCAGGAACCGCCGCCGCTCCGGCTCCGACAGCCGCTGCCACAACGGCGTCGTCACCGGCCGCAGCGAGTCCACCGCCGCGCGCCAGTCCGCGCCCGCCGCCGCCTGCGCGTCGACCTCCTGGCGCATCGTGCGCAGCACGTCGCGGATGCGCAGCGTGCTGAACGGAACCACGCCCTCCGCGGAAGGGGACGCGGCCTGCGTGGCGGTCTCCGCGTCGCGACAGCGGTCCATCTCCCGGCGCACCGAGCGCAACAGCTCACGGATGCGCAGGGGCTCCGCCGCCGCGGGCGTCTTCGCGCCGTGCGCGCGGTGCGGGTGCGGCAGCAGGCCATGGCGCGACAGCGCGTGCACCGGGCCCTGGTGACCGCGCTCGCCCAGCGACAGCACCGTGTCCACCATGGTGAGCGCCGTGCCGATGAGCAGCACCGACTCACCGGAGCCGACGCCCTCCAGCGCCCCGGGCACCCACGGCGAGCGGTGATAGCGCGCGCTCGCGTACAGCCCGCCGTCTGGCACGCGCAGGTCCGCGGGCATCGCGTTGCCCAGCGCCAGCACCGCGCCCTTCGCCTCCAGGCTCTGGCCGCTCGCGAGCGTCACCTTCACGCCGTCCGCCGTGTCCTCCACCGCGGTCACCTCGTCGCGCGGCGTCTCCAACTGGACGCCCGGCGCGGCCTTCGCGGCGGTGTCCTTCAGCACGGACTCCAGATACTGGCCGTAGCGGCGGCGCTCGGCGAACGCGGATGGCGGCGTGTCCGGCGCCTCCACGCGAAGCCAGCGAAGGAAGTGCTCCGGGTCGTCGACCCAGGCGCTCATGCGGCCGGCCGGGACGTTGAGCAGGTGACGCGCGCTGGTGGTGGAGTACGCGACCCCCCGGCCCAGGCGCTCCCCCCGCTCCACGAGGGCCACGCGCAGGGGCGAACGGGCGCCCCGCAAGAGACAGGCCGCGAGCAGCGTTCCGCTGGCGCCCGCGCCGATGATGATCACGTCCTGCCGGGAGTTCACCGCGCGATTGTAGGTCCGGCCCCCCCGGATGCCATCCCTCCCGAGCGTCGCCACCCGCTCGGATTGTCCGTCGGCCCACGGCCCCTGGCCCCAAGGGCCCACCCCGTGACGGCGGGGCCCGGCGGACCTCAAACCGGCTGGTGCGCCTCGGGCTCCGCGGGGAGGGAAGGGGCAGGGGGCGCGACCGCCAGCCGCTCCCCGATGCGCGTCAACCCCTCGCCATCGCGGGCGCGCGCATGCACCTGCGGATAGTCGGCGAACGCGGTGCCCAGCCACCGGTCCATCACCACGGTGTACAGGCCGTAGTGCCCCTGGTAGCGCGCGTGGTGCAGCGCGTGGAACGTGGGGGTGAAGAAGACGCGGCCCACCCAGGACGTCACGAAGCGCTTCGGCAGCCACTCCGTGTTGCCGTGCCCGAACGCGTTGAGGACGTAGTTGGTCAGCATGTAGGCCAGGATTCCCACCTGCGTGCCCGGGAACACGTGCATGGCCGCGAAGTGCAGGCCGAGCCCGCCGCCCATCAGCACCACCCGCTCCACCACGGAGAACGACAGCGCGGTGAGCGGCTCCGTCACCTGCGCCACGTGGTGCTGCGCGTGGAAGCGGTAGAAGCGCGGCAGGTGCAGCAGCCGGTGCGTCACGTAGAACCACACCTCGAAGCCCACGAACATCCACGCGTACGACCACAGCGCCGTGGACAGGCTGAACGGCGCCATCAGGGGGCCGCTGAAGTACCGGAACGTCCCGATGAGCACCGCGTCCGTCAGCACCACGCCCACCGCCGCCAGCGCCTCGCTGCGCAGCTGCCCCTTCGACAGCTCCCGCCGGTACACCCGGAAGCGCTCCGCCAGCCGCGTGCGCCACACCCCCCAGCCGCCCGCCACCGTCAGCAGCTTGAGCGTCCCCGAGATGAGCAGGACCAGCAGGAACACCATCGGCAGCGACGGATTGTCGGGCAGCAGCATCAGCATCACGGACCTCGCGAAGGCCAGCACACCCCCGGGCCACTCATGCCCGGACACCCCATGGATAATGCCCGTCCGTAGTTATTGTCAAACCTGACAATAGCGATGGGTGCGTTGAACGACGAAGCGGGGGCTAGGATGCGCGGCGATGGCATCCAAGCGTCCCCAGGGCCGGGCTCCGGCCCGGCGCCCCTCCGCTCCCCGTCGCCCCGCGAAGCCCGCCGCGCCCCGGAAGCGGCGCACCCCGGAGGAGGCGCGAGACGCCATCCTCCAGGCCGCCGAGCCGCTGCTCGTGGAGCAGGGGCCGGACAAGGTGGGGCTGCAGGCGGTGGCGAAGGCGGCGGGGGTGAGCCACGCGCTCGTCACGCACTACTTCGGCACCTACGAGGCCCTGGTGCGCGAGGTGCTCCTGCGCCGCAACGAATTGCTGGCTGCGTCCTTCCGGGAGCACCTTCTCGCGGCGGACGCGCCTCCCAGCGCCGGCGCGCTGCTCGAGCGCTTCTTCACCGTGGTCCAGCAGGGACAGCACAGCCGGCTGATGGCGTGGGCGCTGCTCACCGGCCGCGCCGAGCACATGCCGCTCGTGCGCGCGCAGGGCCTGCGGCTGTTGGCGGACGCGCTGGAGTTCCAGTCAGGCCGCGTGGCGGAGGCGCAGGGCACGCCGCCTCCCTCGCGCGACACGGTGGACATGACGCTGCTCGTGGCGCTGTGCGCGTCGCAGTGGTTCCTGCTCGCGCGGGAGGTGCTGCTGCCCGTGATGGGGCGTCCGGCGGACGCGGCGTCGGACGCACGGTTCCGCGAGGTGCTCGGCGGGATGCTCCAGGGGGCTCTCGGGATGAAGCCGCCCGGCGGAGGCTGAAGCTCAAGTCCAGTCGGCCTGCGGGCGCTGCGGCTGCACGAAGGCGCCCGCCACCGGCAGGGACACGCGGAAGACGCTGCCCCGGCCGGGCGCGCTCTCCATCGTCAGCGTGCCGCCCAGCGAGGTGACGATGCCATGGCACACCGCGAGCCCCAGCCCCGTGCCCACGCCCAGCGGCTTGGTGGTGAAGAAGGGGTCGAAGATGCGCTCGCGGTGCTCGGGCTCGATGCCGCAGCCGGTGTCGCGCACCTCCACCAGCACGTGACCGGGCTCTCCGGGACGCGCCACCACGCGCACCTCGTTGCCCTCCGCGTTCCCCGGAGAAATGGACTGCGCCGCGTTGAGCAGCAGGTTGAGGAACACCTGCCCCAACCGTGAGCCGTTGCCCTGCACCGGCGGCACGCCGTCGCACTCCACCACCAGCCGCGCGCGGTGCCGCAGCTCGTGCATGGCCATCTTCGCCGCCGTGCGCACCACCGCGGCCAGCTCCGCGGGCCCGCTGCCCACGTCCTCCGCGCGCGACAGCGTCTGCAGGTCGCGCACGATGAGCCGGATGCGCTCCGCGCCGTCGCGCGTCTCCGCCAGCGCCTCCAGGATCTCCTGCCGGTCCTGCTCCGACAGGCGCTCCTTCTGCTGCAGCTCCTGGTGGATGTACTCCAGGTTGCTCAGGATGAAGGCCAGCGGGTTGTTGATTTCATGGCCCACGCCCGCCGCGATCCGCCCCAGCGCGATGAGCCGGTCCGCGAAGAGCAGCTGGGTCTGCGTCGCGTGCAGCTGCTCCAGGCTGCTGGACAGCTTCGCGTTGGCGGCCTCCAGCGCCGCGGTGCGCTCGCGCACCGTCTCCTCCAGCAGCCGGTTGTCCGCGCAGGGCGTCTCCTCGGTGCACCGGGTGTTGGAGCCGGGGCCCAGGCGCTCGAAGGCCTGGCGGAGCGTGCCCCGCCGCCGCGTCATCGCCGCCAACCGCCCGACCTTCGCTCGTAACGTCATCGCGGCCCGCTCCACCCACGTCCATCCGCGGCCGTCACCGTTCCTCGTGGCGGGGGTCCCTGCTCTCGGGAACGGCCTGTGGACGTCCATCCAACACCGCCGCCCCGTGCCCGGCAAGGTGTGCGCGAGTACGTGATGACGTCGAGCGGACACCGCTTGGGTTTCACGTCCCGGCTGTGATTTTCCACTGGGGATTCGGGCGCGCGGGAGGAACTCACCGCACGCCCGGATGATTCTGGACACGCGGCCCGAGGTGATGCCGGGGCCGTCCATGTCCAGCGCGCTTCACCACCGGTTCAACAGCTGCGTCCGCTTCAGGCGCCGCAGTCCGCGCGGCAGCTGTCCGCCGTGTTGCCGGAGCCCGCGCGCTCGGTGAACTGGCACACGCCGTCACCGCAGCGGAACAGCTCCGTGGGCTTCACGCGCGTGGTGATGGCCGGGTACGTCTTCCCGTTGTACGTGCACTGCGTGTAGTAGGGCTGGCTCGGGTCACCCTTGGTGCAGAACTGCGCGCAGCTGCCAATGTTGGTGATGGGCGCGCAGGAGTCCGCCTTCAGCGACAGGCCGCACGCGCGCGTGGAGCTCTCCGCCGCGCTGAAGTCCCGGTCCCTCGCGGCGAACAGGCCCTCGTTGGTGAAGAGGTTGCCGAAGAAGCACGCCTCCTTCGCGCTGAACTGCGACAGCTCCTCGGCGGAGTAGGGAATCGCCGCGCCCTCCGCGGTGCGGCCCAGCACGGACAGCGCGATGTGCAGGCCGTACTTGTTCGCGTGCGCCGCCAGGCACGCGCTCACCGCCTGCTGCTCCGCCACCGTCGCGGCCTTGCCCGTGGCCCAGCCCGGCGCCAGGCCCAGGCTGCCCTGCCACGTGTACTTCGCCCCGGATGACGTGGACTGGAAGGTGCGCGTCTGCCCTTCAGGCACCGAGCACTTCACGATGTACGCCATCAGCATCGGCGCCGTGTCCGCGTTCTGGCTGAACCACGCGTTGAAGCTCTCGGTGTTCAGTCCGTTGACGGTGAGCCCGTTGACCGTCAGTCCGTTGACGGTGAGCCCGTTGACCGTCAAGCCGTTGACGGTCAGCCCGTTGTCCGCCTGCTGCGCCTGATCCACCGACGTTGGATCGGCCTCCAGCGCCGCGTCCTCCGGCATCGCGCCACCGCAACCCACGAGGGCGAACAACGCCCCCGTCATCAACACCGCCTTCAGGGGTTGGCGTGAGGCAACTTGGTTCCACCACTCGCTGCATCCACTTCCAGGCCGAAAAGCAGGGGTGAGGCGCATGTAGGGGCTCCCGCTCGAGGGAAGTCGGAGGACCGGCTTCCAGAATGTCAGGCAGTCCAGGCTTTCACCTAGAAAGGTGCTGAAACTGTCAGACAGGGGAATCGTGACGGATTCAGGATCTAAAATAAATACGGTTTCGTCAAAAAATTATGGTGTGGGTCTAATTCTCACGGGGGCGGACGTGTGCCGGTGAAAGGCATGGGACCACACGATTCAAGCGGGGTGCCGCGGGGGAGGAGGAGTGCGGGGACGGCGGGGACGGCCTACTGCGGAGGAGGAGCTTCGAGGTACTGGGACGCGGGACGCGTGATGGCGAAGCCACCGGGGTCCCTTACGTTCCAGGTTGCCACATGCGTGACCGGGCCGCCTACCACCTCGGCCTCGCCGGAGTCGCCGCGTGTCTCCGCCTCACCATGGTGGAGGCAGAGGTGGACGCGGGCGTGGACGGCTTCGGCCAGACGCTGCGCCTCGGCTTGCAGTTCTCTCAGGGGCTGAAGGGCGAGCGCGGGAGTGATGCCGGCTGCCACGGGCCGCACGCCCAGAAGCGCGGTGCCCGTCTGGAGCGCCAGGATGAAGTGCTCCGCGCGCAGGCCCTGCTCCAGCGTGTCCATCACGTGGGCGAGCGCGGCGTAGGTGGTGTCGTCGTCCATGTCCGTGGCGGGGAGCACCACCTCCGCGTTCACGGCCAGCACGAGCCGCGTCTGGCTCTCCACCTGATTGGGCTCTTCCGTGGCTTCGCGCAGCGCGGTGAGGAAGGCGTTCACGCTGGGGTAGCGGCGGGTGGCGTCCTTGTCCAGGCACCGGAGCACCACCGCGTCCACGGCGGGGGACACCGGGGCCTTCACGCTGGGGCGCGGAGGAGGGGCTTCCAGGTGCATGCGCTCCAGCTCCAGGCGATCATCGGACTGGAAGGGGTAGCGGCCGGTGAGCAGCTGATACAGGAGCACGCCCAGCGCGTACACGTCCGTGGGCGGCCCGATGGTGCCGCCGCGGAACTGCTCGGGCGCCATCGCGTGCGCGGTGCCCAGTCGCTGTCCCGCGGTGGTGAGCCCCTCCTGCCCGGGCTCCTGCTGGATGAGCTTCGCGATGCCGAAGTCCAACAGCTTCAGCCGGGGCTTCTCCCCCTCCTCCACGACGAGGATGTTGCTGGACTTCAAGTCCCGGTGCACGACGCCCGCGCGGTGCGCCGCCTCCAGCGCGCCGCAGACGGGCTCCAGGTACGCCAGCGCGCGGGACGCGGACAGCCGCCCGCGCTCCTGCACCACCTGGCTCAGCGTTCGCCCGGAGAGCAGCTCCATCACGTAGTAGGGGCTGCCGTCCGGCATCAGCCCGAAGTCGTAGACGTCCACGATGTTCGGGTGGTGGATCTGATTGACGACGCGCGCCTCGCGCACGAAGCGCTGGAGCATCTCCCCCTGGTCCGCCAGGTGCGAGTGCAGCACCTTCACCGCGGCGTGCCGCCCCAGGATGCGGTGCTCCGCCTCGTAGACGCTGCCGTGGCCGCCAGCCGCCAGCATCGCCTTGAGGACGTATTCACCCGCCAGGGTGCCCGGCCCGCGCTCGGCACGGCTGGGTGTGTCGTGCCCCTTGTCCGAGGTATTCGCGTTCGCGCGTGCCTGGATGCGGAAGGTGCTCTCGGAATCCACCGCCATGAATACCCCGCACCCTACCATCCACGGGGTGGGTCGCGAGTGCCCGTGCCGGGTTGGCTGCCCTGCTTGCCTGCCTGGTCGTTCACCAGGAGTCAGGGTCCCTGTCCTGAAGGGGGTGGGGACGTTCATTGGAAGCCGTTGGGGTATGGTCGCGGTCCGGGCCAGGACTTCGGGCCCAAACGGAGCGCGGCGTCATGCACGACAGGCGGCGAGGACACTGCCAGCCCGAGCGCAGGGGGACGCCAGGGGGCTTGCATACATGATGACGTTGGTGGACGAGCTCACGACCTGTGCGGGCCAGTCGGTGACGGCCCCGTCCTCGACCGGGGCGTGCCTCATCCTCATCAGCACCACGACGCCGGCGGCCATCGGCAAGGCGTACCGGTTGGAGCCGGGCGAGCACGTCATCGGGCGCGGGTCGGAAGCGGAGGTGCGCATCGACGACCACGGGGTGTCGCGCAAGCACGCGCGCATCCAGCGCAAGTCGGACGGTGCGTGCCTCGTCACGGACCTGGAGTCCACCAACGGCACGTTCCTCAACGGCCTGCCGGTGTCCACCGCGGAGCTGCAGGAGGGCGACCGGCTCCAGGTGGGCACGGTGACGGTGTTCCGCTTCTCCCGGCGCGAGGTGCTGGAGCAGCGCGAGGAGCAGCTGCGGCAGGCGCTGTCCGCCGCGCGCGTGGGCATCTGGGACTGGAACGCGAAGACGGGGCAGGTGACCTGGAGCGAGCACGTGGACCGGCTCCTGGGCCTGGCCGTGGGCAAGCTGTCCGGCCGCGCCATGGACCTGGAGGAGGTGGTGCACCCGGCGGACCTGCCCAGGCTTCGCGCGGGGCTGGCCACGGCGCTGCAGCAGCGCTCGCAGGTGGACGTGGAGTACCGCATCGAGCCCGCGGGCAGCGGCTACCGCTGGATTTCGTGCAAGGGCGACGTGCTGCTGGACGCGTCAGGGCAGCCCGCGCGGGTGACGGGCACGGTGATGGACATCACCGCGCGCAAGCAGGCGGAGCAGGAGCTGCACCGTCAGGCGCTCATCTTCGAGAGCATCTCCGACGGCGTCGTCATCACGGACCTGGCGGGCGGGGTCATCGACTGGAACACCAGCGCGGAGCGGATGTTCGGCCGCAGCCGCAAGGAGGCCATGGGACAGACGCTCTTCAGCGTGCTGCACCCCGGTGAGCCGGACCGGCTGACGGGCGCCGTCCTCACAGCGCTGGAGGTGTACGGGCGCTGGAGCGGGGAGATGGAGTTCAAGCGCTCGGACGGCATGGCGTGCGTCTGCGAGTCCGTGGTGGTGCCGCTGCGCGACGCGGAAGGGCGCATCATCGCGAACATCATGGTGCACCGCGACCTGAGCGAGCGCCGGCAGCTCCAGGCGCGCCTGGTGGTGGCGGACCGGCTGGCCAGCGTGGGCACGCTGGGCGCGGGCGTGGCGCACGAAATCAACAACCCGCTGGCGTACATGCTGGTGAACCTGCACCTCATCCGCGAGGGGCTGGACAAGATGGAGGCGCAGGGCGCGCCGTCCGAGCCGGTGGCCTCCATCCAGCAGCTGGTGCGCGAGACGACGGAGGGCGCGGAGCGCATCGCGACCATCGTGCGGGACCTGAAGGTGTTCGCGCGCGGCGAGCAGGAGTCGCGCCCCATGCCGGTGGACGTGCGCCGCTCGGTGGAGCTGGCGTGCAAGATGGCGGACAACGTCATCCGCCACCGCGCGCGGCTCGTGACGGAGTTTGAACCCGTCCCCGCGGTGGAGGCGAGCGAGGCGCGGCTGTGCCAGGTGTTCTTGAACCTGCTGCTCAACGCGGCGCAGGCCATTCCGGAGCATCCGTCCTCCGTCACCGAGCATGAGATTCGCGCCATCATCCGTCCGGGCGAGCCGGGCAAGGTGGTGGTGGAGGTGCGCGACACCGGCGTGGGCATGACGCCGGAGGTGCTGGGGCGCATCTTCGATCCGTTCTTCACCACCAAGGCGGTGGGCGTGGGCACGGGGCTGGGGCTGTCCATCTGCCACGGCATCGTGGAGTCCATGGGCGGCTCCATCCACGCGGAGAGCACGCCGGGGCAGGGCAGCACCTTCCGCGTGGTGCTGCGCTCGGCGGCGCACGAGGTGGACCTCTACCCGCGGCTGTCCGCGACGGCGCCGGTGGGGGCGCGGGCGCGCATCCTGGTGGTGGATGACGAGCCCAACGTGACGGTGGCGCTGCAGCGCTCGCTGGCCTCGGAGCACGAGGTGTCCACGGCGAACAGCGCGCAGGCGGCCTTGCGGCTGGTGAACGAGGGCGGCCGCTTCGACCTCATCCTCTGCGACGTGATGATGCCCGGGATGACGGGCATGGACCTGTACTTCGAGCTGGGGCGCTCGGTGCCGGAGCAGGCGGGGCGCATGGTGTTCATGACGGGCGGAGCGTTCACGCCGCGCACGACGTCGTTCCTGCGGGACGTGCCGAACCTCAAGCTGAGCAAGCCGTTGGACCTGGCGCAGCTGCGCGAACTGGTCGGCCGCTCGGCGGAGGCGTCTCGATGAGCGCTCCCTCCGGGCACCCCGCCGCTCCTCCGGAGGTCGCGGCGGGGCCGGAGGCTCCTGGGCCCGTGGCGCCAGTGGGGAGGGAGTTCGCGGGGGCGGAGGTCTCCGAGGGCCGGGAGTGGACGGCCCGGTCGCTGGGGATGGGCCTGCTCATCGGCGCGCTGCTGGCCGTCACCAACCTCTACATGGGATTGAAGACGGGCCTGTGGGACTCGGGCTCCATCGCCGCGGCGGTGTTGGGCTTCAGTGCCCTGGCGCCCTATGGGCGCAGGCGGGGCGTGCCCTACACGCCGCTGGAGAACAACCTCACGCAGACGGCCGCGGCGGCGGTGGGCGCGATGCCCGCGTCGGCAGGGCTGCTGGCCGCGATGCCGGCGCTGGCCCTGCTGGGCACGGGGGTGCCGGGCTGGGGCATCACGGCCTGGGGCCTGGTCCTGGGCGTGGTGGGCGTGCTGGTGGCGGGCTTGTTGCGGCGGCGCCTGCTGGAGCAGGAGGCCCTGCCGTTCCCCACGGGAATCGCCACCGCGGAGCTCATCTCCACGCTGCACGCGGCCACGCCGTCCGAAGCGCAAGGCACGCGGACGGGACGGGGCCGGACGCTGGTGGGCGCCGGGGTGGTGGCGATGGCGCTCACGTGGATGCGCGATGCGCGCGGCTGGCTGCCGGGAATGGTGGCGCTGCCGGGCCGCGTGGGCGGCGTCTCGCTGGAGTCGCTGACGTGGGGCGTGGGCCTGAGCCCCATGCTGCTGGCGGTGGGGATGATGACGGGCCCACAGCTGGCGTTGAGCATGCTGCTGGGGTCGGGGCTGGCGTGGGGCGTGCTCGCGTCGCGGCTCCTGGACGCGGGCCTGGTGGCGGGCTCGGGGTACGAACCGCTGTCCTCGTGGCTGATATGGCCCGGCGTGGGGTTGATGGTGGGCGGGGCGGTGGTGTCGCTGGCGGCGCAGGCGCGGGACTTCCTGGGCGCGGTGAAGGACCTGCGTTCGGTGGGCGTGAGCCGGGGAGGGCTGCCCCGGTGGAGCCTGGGCGTGGCGGCGGTGGCGTGCGTGCTGGCGGTGGTGCTGGGCGGGATGCTCTTCGGGCTGGGAGTCCCGTCGATGCTGGTGGTGCTCGCGCTGCTGGTGCCGCTGTGCGCGGTGTGCGCGCGAGGCGCGGGGCAGACGGACGTGTCGCCCGTGGGCCAGGTGGGGAACCTCACGCAGGTCATCTTTGGCGGAGTGCGGCCCGGAGAGTTGTCGTCCAACGTGGCCGCGGGTTCGGTGGTGGCGGGCGCGGCGGCGCAGACGGGCGTGAGCTTGTGGTCGTTGAAGGCGGGGCACCTGCTGGGGGCGTCGGCCTCCAGGCAGCTCGCCGCGCAGTTGGTGGGCGTGACGGTGGGCGCGGTGGTGGCGGTGCCTGCCTACCTGCTGCTGGTGGACACCTACGGACTGGGGACGGCTGTGTTGCCGGTGCCCGCGGCGGCGCAGTTCCGGGCGGTGGCGGAGGTGTCCGTGCGAGGCCTGGCGGGCTTGCCGCTCTACGCGGGCTGGGCCGCGCTGGTGGGCTTCACGGTGGGGGCGCTGTCGACGCTGGCCGCGAGGAGCCGGGCTTCGCGGTGGTTGCCGTCGCCGGTGGCGATGGGCATCGGCTTCATCACTCCCGCCTACTTCGCGGTGACGCTGTGCCTGGGCGCGGGGATGGTGATGCTCGCGCGGAAGTGGCCGAAGACGACGGACGCGCACGTCTCCTCGGTGGGTGCCGGAGCGCTGGTGGGGGAATCGCTGATGGGACTCTTCGTCGCTGCGACGACGGTGCTCTCGCGGTCGGCGTAGCGACAGGTCCTGGAGCCCCTGGATGCGCCGCTGACGGCGCGTCCCCTCGGTGAGGCGCGCGCTACGCCGCGGGCGTGAGGTCCCGCACCCGCTCCAGCGAGCGGCGGATGCGGTCCTCCATCAGGTTCGGCATGTGCGCCGCGCGCGCCAGCGCTTCTCCGAGCGCGAGCATCGCCTCCGCGAAGTCGCCCCGGCGCCAGGCCGCGAGTCCCATCATCTCCAGGACCTCCAGCGGCTCCTGCTCCACGGAGGCCTGGGCGGAGCGCTCGCGCAGGGCGTGCCACTCCTCCACGGTCGCGTCCTTCGAGGCCAGCTCCACCATCAAGAAGAGCACCTCCTCCGAAGGGCTCAGGTTCACGCCGTGCCGGTTGGTCGCCATCGCCTGCCGCACCTGCTCCAGCAGGTCTCGCGCCCGGTCGTGCCGGTCCGTCCACGCCATGGCCCGCGCCTGGAGCAGCAGCGCCCAGGGCCGGTGCGCCACCTCCGGATGCCGGCGCTCCAGCACGATGGCCCGCGCGATGTGCGGCGCCGCCGCCTCCACGTCGCCCGCCTGGTAGTACAGCTCGCCCAGGTTGTACTCGGCGAAGTACTCCCAGCCCACCACGCCCAGCTCGCGCCCCAGTTGCATGAAGCGCTCCTGGTCCTTCAGCGCGTTCGTCAGGTCGCGCCGCGCCACCCTCAGGTTGCGGCGGTTGTTGATGGCCGAGCCCAGGTGGAAGCGGTCTCCGCGCTCCGTGCACGCGCAGATGAGCTCGTCCAGCACCCGCTCCGCGGCGTCGATGTCGCCCAGGCTCGGGAGGATGGCCACCAGCAGGAGCAGGGAGACGACCAGCGTTTCGTAGCCCGCGTCTCCCAGCTTCCGCGCCCGCTCCGCCGCGGCCTCCAGGGTCATGAGCGAGTCCATCCATTCGCCCTTGCGGAACTGCGTGCGGCCCAGCGCCAGCAGGAGCCGCGCCTGCACATAGGGCGACGTCACCGTCTCCGTCAGCTGCTTCGCTTCCTGGACCCGCGCCTCGCTGCGCGCGTAGTCGTTCACCCAGTCGAGCGCCACCGCCTCGTCGAGCAGCAGCTCCACCTCCGCGCGCGCATCCCCCACGCTCCGCGCCCGCTCGCGCGCGATGGCGAAGTCCGTGAGCGAGTCCTCGTACCGGCCGATGCGGTAGCGCATCAGGCCCCGGCCGCGCAGCGCCGTGAGCCTGCGCAGCTCGTCCTCGGGCTCGATGAGCTCCAGGGCGCGCGTGTACATGGCCTCCGCGTCCAGGTACGCGTGACGGCCGCGCGCGGACTCCGCCAGGTCGATGGTCAGCGCCGCCGCTTCATCGCGCAGGCCCCCCGACGCGGCGTGCAGCGCGAGCCGGGCCAGCCGCTGGCGCTCCTGCGCGCCCGCCGGGCTCAGGTAGTGGCGGTACGCGGCGTGGTGGATGCGCGCCTTCTCCTCCGCGGGCAGGCCCGCGACCACGGCCTCGCGCACCAGCTCGTTGCGGAAGCTCAGCCCCTCCGAGCGGTGCTCCACCAGCAGCCCCAGGTCCAGGAGCCGCCGCGTCGCATGCCCCATGTCCAGCGGGAACTGGGACGCCGCCCCGTCGCGCTCCAGCTCGCGCACCACGCCGTCCGCCGCCGTGCCGGTGAAGGTCGCGCCCAGCAGCGCGCACAGCCGGGCATGCGCGGCGAGCGCCGGAGGCAGCGCGCCCAGTTCGCGGTCCGCCAGCCACTCCACCAGCCGCAGCTCCGGCAGGCGGTCCAGCTCGTCCGTGACGAGGTACCAGTTGCCGCCCGGCGCGCGCTGCCGCACCAGCCCCTGACGCTTGAGGCCGCGCACCAGCTCCACCAGGAACAGGGGCACGCGCTGCGCGCGGTCGATGATGCGCTCCACCGCCTGCGCGGGCACGTTCTCCACCGGCTTGAGCAGCGCGCGGCACAGGGCATGCGCGTCGCCCGGGGCCAGGCCGGACAGGGGCAGGTCCAACTGGCGCGCGGCGCGGGCGCTCCACGCCGGACGGCTCTGCTCGAAGCCCGGGCGCACCAGCACGCAGATCCACAGCGGCACGCGCGTCTCCGCGAGCGCCGCGTACTCCAGCGCGTCCAGCGCCGTCTCCTCCGCGAAGTGCGCGTCGTCCACGATGAGGCACAGGGGCCGTTCGCGGGCGTGCGCCGCCAGCAGCTCGCCCGTGGCGCGCATGGCCAGCGAGCGCAGCGCGCCCGGGGCCGCGGCCCAGCTGTGCAGCTCTGGCCCGCCCGGCGCGTACCACCCGAGCGTCGCGGCCACGCCCGGCCACAGCTCCATGCCCAGCCGGGTGCCCAGCCGGTCGAGGATGGCGGTGCGGCCGTCCTCCTGCGTGTCGGTGTCGTCGCGGTCGAAGCCGTGCAGCGCCACGCGCAAGAGCGTGCGCAGCGTGCCTTCCGGGTCGCCCTGCACGGGCTCACGCGCGCGCAGGGAGTGGACGCGCGCGTGCGGCAGCGCGGCCCTCAGGCGCAGGCCCAGCGTGGAGGACAGGTGGCTCTTGCCGTGGCCCCGGTCACCGCGCACGGTGACGATGGTGGGCGCCGCGTCCGACACCGCGGACCGGGCGCTCTCCAGGAGCTGCTCCAGCTCCATGTCGCGGCCCACCAGCATCGCGCTGCCCAGCTGCAGCACGGTGGCGTCCGGCCGGGGCGCGGCGCCCGAGGGCGCCGGGCGCATCAGCCCGGACCGTCCCGCCACCGGCACGCAAGGCACCTCCGGTACGGCCTCCGCGGCGGCGGGGGAGAGCAGGAGCCCGCGCAGCTCCGCGAGGTGGGGGTAGCGGTCCTCGCGCGCGAAGATGGCGCCCAGGTAGCGGGGGGCGCCGTCGCGGCGGCGCTGCACGGTGACGTTGGCCACGTCCACGATGGACACCGGGGCGAGTCCCCGCTCGGCCAGTCCTTCGGCGGCCCGCAGCGCGCGGCGCACGGGGTTCTCTCCCACGTCCGGGTCGAAGACGCCCGCGAAGCGCTCGCCCTCCGCGAAGGCCATGTGGCCTCCGTAGGCGGCCAGGGCCTTCTGCATCGCCACGGGGTTGGCGCGCGAGAAGGTGAACAGCACCGCCACCGAGCGGCGCGTCTGGGCGGGGCGGACCTCGGGCAGCAGGGTGAGCCGGGGCGCGGGCTGCACGGAGGACTGGCCCGCGTGGTCCAGCGCCGCGCGCAGGGCCTGGGCCACGGCGGCGGCGTCGCGGGGGCGGCGCGCGGGCTCCTTGGCCAGGCAGCGCAGCACGACCTCCTCCACGGGCGGCGCCACCGGGGCGTACTCCGACGGAGGCGGGGGCCGCAGCGACAGGTGCGCCTGGAGCACCTCCGTGAGCGAGCCGAAGAAGGGCGGCCGGCCTGCGATGAGCTCGTAGAGGATGACGCCCAGCGCGTACACGTCCGTGCGCGCGTCCAGGACCGCGTGGCCGGCGCACTGCTCGGGCGCCATGTATTCGGCGGTGCCGGCGAAGGAGGACGTGTCGCCGGGGGTGCCGTCGTCCGCGAGCACGCCGGGGGTCGGACGCTGCACCAGGCCGAAGTCGAAGACGCGGGCGCGCTTGTGGGCGTCGTCCAGGAAGACGTGCTCGGGCTTGAGGTCGCAGTGCACCAGTCCGTGCGCGTGCACGACGGCCACCGCCTCCAGGAGCGCGTTGGCGCGAGGCCCGAACTCCTGCGGCGACATGGGCCCGGACACCCGGGCCAGCCAGTCCGCGAGCGTGGGCAGCGGCACGTACTCCATGTCGACGAAGCGCTGTCCGCCGGGCAGCGTGCCCACGGCATGGAGCGCGGGCACGGTGGGAGGCCCGATGACGCGCAGGGCCTCCGCCTCGCGGGCCAGCTGCGCCTCCGCGAGCGCGATGCCGGGCCGCGCCAGCTTCAGCGCGATGCGTTCACCCTCGGTGCCGTCGGCGGAGCGCTTGTGCGCGGCCAGCAGCACGCCGAAGCCACCGCGCGCGATGACCTTCTCGCAGCGGTAGCCCGGGACGTCGGGCACGACGAGCGAGGCATCGGATGGCGGAGCGACGGGAGGCGAGACGCCGGGCGGGCATGGCGCATGAGAGCCCTCCCAACGCCGCCCGCATGTGAGGCAGCGCGGCACGAGCGCCACTCTATGCCAGCGCCGCCGTGATTTCCGAACCCCGGGGTCGGCCATTCAACGGACGCGTGAAGCATCAGTCAGAAGCCCGGAGGGCTTCCAGGCGTCACATCCTGTGAACCACGCGACACCGGACATCCGGGGCAGCCAACGGCTCAGCGGGTCGACCGCGCACCGGCTGCGTCAATTCACACCGCAACGCGGCAAGGATGTCAGGAGTTCCTGCTAGCCCTGTTCAACAGGAGGAACAGGCATGAAAGGGATTCAGTCGCCACGGAGCAGGGAATGGCTTCGGCGCGAGTGGCTGTGTCTGGTGCTCGTCGCGGGGCTGGTGGGCTGCGCGGGGGGACGTGCCCGTTCGTTGCCGGTGGGGCTGCACGGCTACGCGCGCTACCACAGCGCCTCGCCGGCACCGTTGCATGGGGACACGGCGTCCGAGGGCGCGGGCGGCACGGTGGGGGATGCGGCTCCGGTGCGCCTGCCTCCGGGAACGGTGCTCATCGGGAGCGCGGAGGAGCGGACGCGGCAGGCGGTGGAGCTGGGCCTGCTGGAGGTGGGCGCGTTCGAGAAGCTCTTGCTGCGCGCCGGGCTGGAGGAGCCGCCGGTCCGTCGCAATCCCTTCACGCCCGAGGACGCGGCGGAGGTGCTGAACCGGCTGATGGAGGAGCCGGTGACGCTGGGGACGTACCCGCCTCGCATGGCGGCGGGCTTCGTGCTGCGCGAGGTGCTGGAAGGCGGCGCGGTGTCTCGCGAGGAGTTGGAGCGCCGGGTTGAGCGGTTCGTCCGGGAGCAGGTGGCGGTGCTGCGGCCGGACGGGTACCTGGCCTGGGCGCTCGATGGGCGCACGCAGCAGAAGGTGGGGGGCGTGCAGTGGAAGGACGGGACCTTCCGCGCGGGCAACTTCGAGCTGGGGCGCTTCTACAGCGGCAAGGGCGGTGTCTTCCGCGGAGTCGATGCGCAGCTGCGTGCGGCGGATTGGCGCCCGCTCGCGGAGGTGTACGACGACGCGGATGTCCTCAGTCGATCCCTGGATGGCGCGGAGGACGCGTTCGTGGAGCTGTACCACGGCATGGGGCAGTTGCTGTCCCATCCCACGGACAGCTTCGCGAGCCTGCGCCATCTCCCGCAGGGCGTGGCGGCGCTCATCGCGTCATCGCCCGAGTATTGGGAGCGCTTCCGGTACATGACGGAGGGCGAGCAGATCCGTGAAGCAGCGCGGCTGACCACGAACGTCATCACGCTGTGGGGCACGGCCTCGGTGACGACGCGCACGTTGACGCGAGCAGCGGCGGGAGTGGAGGCCACCGTGCCCGTGCTCGCGGTGTCCGCGGAGGGACTGCTCAGTGTCGAGCGCGTCGCGGTGCCCGTGGGACGCGCGGCGGCGGTGCTGAGTGGAGGACCCGGGGCGGCCATCGTCCTCCAGAAGGCCAACGCGACACCGGCTCCAGCCGAGCCAGGAAAGTGGGGGCCTGCCGAGGAGTCGATGTCCGCGCGGGCCCGGCGCTACCAGGAGCAGATCTCCGGACACACAGCGGACGAGGCCTACTGGGTCGGCGGCGTGGGAAGGAACAGCGGCGGCGTGAAGTTCGACGGCTTCCGGGACGGAGTGCTACGGGAGGCCAAGGGCCCGGGCTACGCGAACAAGTTCCTCGACAACCTGGAGCCAAAGGTCTGGTTCGAGGAAACGGGGGCCAGGCAGCTCCGGGAACAAGCGGAGCGGCAGTGGAGAAAGACGCGGAACATGGGAGTCCGCATCGAGTGGCATGTCGCGGAGAAGAAAGCGGCGGATGCCATCCGGAGCCTTCTCAAGGGTGATGGTATGGACGGAATCGAAGTCGTTCACACTCCGGCACGCTGATCAGAGGACCCCTTGACCACCGAGTCCAAGCCCCAGGCCTACCCGGATAGCTTCTTTGTGGGTGCCTACTGGGGGGCACGTCGGGAGTCGCCAGAAGCGTGCGCGCGTCGTGCGGCGGTCTTCCTGGAGCTCCTGGCCGCATGCGATCCGCTCCTGGCCCACTGGTACAAATCCATCCGTTCCCGTAAGGGCACGCAGAAGCTGTCATTGATGCCGCCCGACGTGTCGGTGCTCACGGACTTGTTCCGACGGGGCGTCAACCGTGAGGGCCGAGGACCCGTCATCGAGGAACTGGGCCTCCGCGTCGGCTTCCTCAACGGAGGTTCCGCCTCCGATGACGCACGTCTGAGCATCAAATGCGGAGCCTTCGACGACCCCAGTCCCAACAACTGCATCTTGTCCCTCCCATTCGACGGACCGACCGCGGAGCGGGTGTTGACCCCTTCCGTGCTGGAGGCCGTAATGCGCGGCATGGTGGCCGCGTGGGAGCCGGACTGGATCGCGGCCATGTCCAGAGATCATCGGGATCTGGATGATCCGGACAACAGGACCAACGCCTGGGTTGGCTGGGTGACCTACTTCTCCAAGCAGCGAGGCACCGTGCCCCCACTGCCCGCGCCCGTGCGCATCGAACCCGTGGAGGACAAGGGCACGCTCATCGTCCTGACCCCGGAGCGCTTCACCGTGACCAACTCGGAACACGTGGCGCTGGCCAATCGCGTGCGCGAGCTGCTCACCCGGGCCGGGCTCATCAAGACCCGCTGAAAGAAATACGGCGCGCTCCACCCCGGCCGGCGGAGCGCGCCAACAACAACAGTCCTACCGCTGTGGCACCTCAATCGCACGCAGCAGCGACCCATCCTGTCCAGGCACCCGCGCGCGCAGGAGCAGCGCGGCTCCG
Source organism: Corallococcus sp. AB032C (assembly GCF_003668935.1). NCBI lineage: Bacteria > Pseudomonadati > Myxococcota > Myxococcia > Myxococcales > Myxococcaceae > Corallococcus > Corallococcus sp. AB032C. The sequence continues at coordinate 98,166 of NZ_RAWP01000002.1, forward strand.
GGCTCCGCGGACGTCAGCGCCTGCGCCGCCTCGGCGACACCGGACACCTTCTGGTCACCCACCTGCGTCAGCACCATCCCGGGCGCCAGGCCCGCGCGCTCCGCGGGGCTGCCGGACTCCACCGCCACCACCTGCGCGCCGCCGCTGCCGTCCTGCGCCTCCGACAGCCGCAGGCCCATCCGCTTCGACAGGGGCGCGGGCGTCGCGTCCCGAGGCGTCATCTCCTCCTCACCCCGCTGCGTGGGCCGGGTGCCCAGCTTCACCGGCACCTCCATCGCCTTGCCGCCGCGCACCAGGCTCACCTTCACCTCGCTGCCCGGCTTGAGCAGCGCCACCGCGCGCGTCAGCGACCCGGCGGAGTCCACCGCGCGCTCGCCCACCGACGTGATGATGTCCTCCTCGCGCAGGCCCGCCTTCGCACCGGGGCCGCCCGCGCTGACGCCAGCCACCACCGCGCCCTTCGCCGCGTCCACGCGCAGCGCGCGCGCCAGCTCCGGCGTGAGGTCCTGCACCGCCAGGCCCACCCAGCCCCGGTGCACCACGCCCGTCTCCTGGAGCTGCGGCAGGAGCGCCTGGATGAGGTTCGCCGGCACCGCGAAGCCGATGCCCGTCGCGCCGCCGATGATGGCCGTGTTCATGCCCACCACCTCGCCCTTCATGTTGAAGAGCGGGCCGCCGGAGTTCCCCGGGTTGATGGCCGCGTCCGTCTGCAGGAAGTCGTCATACGGACCCGCGTGGATGTCGCGCGCCCGGGCGGACAGGATGCCCGCGCTCACGCTCGACGCGAGCCCGAACGGATTGCCAATGGCCATCACCGGGTCGCCCACGCGCAGGCCATCCGAATCCCCCAGCTTCACGAACGGCAGGTTCCCGGACACGCCCTTCAACTGGATGAGCGCCACGTCCGTGAGCGCGTCGCGGCCCAGCACCTCCGCCTCGAACGAGCGCCCGTCCTCCAGCTTCACCCGGACGGTGTCCGCGCCCTCCACCACATGGTTGTTCGTGAGCACCAGGCCGGACGGGTCGATGACGAAGCCCGACCCCAGTCCCTGCTTCGCGGGCGAGCCGCCCCCGCCAAAGGGGCTCTGTCCGCCCTGCATGCCGAAGCGCTCGGCGAGGCCCGGGGGCAGGCCCTGCATCATCCCGCCCATCGCGGGGCGTGCGCGGGCCAGCACCTCCACGTTCACCACCGCGCCCTTCACCGTGTCCACGAGCGGCGCCAGCGACATGAGCGCGCCGGGTGACCCGGGCGTGGGCGAATAGACCGCAGGCTCCACCTTCGCGCCCGAGGGCGTGGTGGCTGTCTTCAACGACAGCGTGGGGCGTGCGGGGGGAGCCACGTCCGCGGCCGGCTTGCAGGCCCCCAGGGCGACCAGGGGCATCAGCGTGAGCGCGCGGGCAAGGTGGCGGCGGGACGGAAGCGTGCGGACCATCGTGCGTTCTCCTTGAGGAGTGGCGGCCGGAAGAGGGCCTTCCGGTCGGAGATGGGAAAGAAAGAGTCGAACCGGATGCGGTGGGCGCCCTGGGAAGGAGGCAGCGGTCCCGTTCCACCAGCGACACCGGGAGCCACCGGTGGCCCAGCTGCCTGAAGGGAGCTCTTGGAGGAAGCCCCGCATCCGGTCCGACGCTGGGACTTCATTGCAGGCCGTGGGCCAACCCCTCCAGAACCCCCCTTCAGAGGGGAGCCGGGCCCCAGAAGGCCCCAGGGCGCGGGGCAAAGTGCCCCAACCGGGGCATTTCGCCCGGGGGTGGCGTGCCCCACGCCCCACCCCCGTGGCTCCCGCTGGACATGGCACGGCGGATGCTCATGGAGCGAAAGGTCCCCCCGCGAGCGTCGCCGCCGCGGCACCTTCAACCCCTCCAGGAGTTCACGCCCATGGTGCACGAGCAATCAGAAGGAGTCGCGCGCGGCGCGGCCTGGGAAGACCCCCACTCGGAGCCCGCGAGGCCTCCGCGCATCCTGGTGGCGGATGATCAGACGGAGATGCGCACGCTCATCCGCAAGATGTTGGTGCGGCGCGGTTATGACGTGGTGGAGGCGTCGGACGGGCCGGACCTGGTGCGCGTCCTCATTGAAGGGCTGACGGCGGAGGAGTCGCGCGCGCCCGACCTCATCATCACGGACGTGCGCATGCCGGGCTTCACGGGCCTGGAGGTGCTCGCCCGGCTGAGGCGCGAGCAGTGGAACACGCCGGTCATCCTCATCACCGCCTTTGGAGACGTGCAGCTGCACCGCGAGGCCCTGCGCCTGGGGGCTGCCTGTGTGCTCAACAAGCCGTTCGACATGGACGAGCTGCGAGGCGCGGTGGAGGTGGCCCTCGCGGTGACACGCGAGTGACGCCACCCCGGGTGATGGCGCGCTAAGGTGGCGCGGCAATGCCTGTCGCAAGGAAGCCCATGCGCCGCCTCCCCTGGTCCCTGTCGTTGTCGCTCCTGTGCCTGGCATGCGCGCCCACGCAGCGCCAGACGCCGGACGCGGGCACTCCAGAGGCCACGCCCAAGAAGCTGGTGGCGCACATCGTCCACACCTACCCGCACGACCCCACGGCCTTCACGCAGGGGCTCCAGTTCCACCAGGGCCAGCTCTACGAGAGCACCGGTGAGAAGGGCGACCTGCGCCGCATCTCGCTGGAGCAGGCGGAGCCCCTGTGGAAGCAGCCGCTGCCGGACGTGTTCCCGGAGGGGCTCGCGAGCGACGGGCCGCGGCTGTATCAGCTCACCTGGCAGGACGAGACGCTCTTCGTGTGGAACGGCGCGCCACCCGCGCAGGAGAAGCAGGTGGAGTACGACGGCGAGGGCTGGGGCCTGTGCTACTGGCAGGGCCAGTTGGTGCGCAGCGACGGCACGTCCACGCTGCGCTTCCACGACCCGAAGGACTTCCACGTGAAGTCCCAGGTGCAGGTGACGTTGCAGGGCGTTCCGCAGGAGATGCTCAACGAGCTGGAGTGCGCGGAGGATGGCGTCTACGCCAACGTCTGGCATTCCAACAACATCCTGAAGATTGATTACGCCACGGGCCGCGTGCTGGCGGTCATCGACGCGTCGGCGCTGGCGCAGGCGGTGCGCGGCCGGGTGCGCAGCTACGAGGCGGTGCTCAACGGCATCGCGCTGGAGCCCGGCACCGGCCGCCTGTTCCTCACCGGCAAGCTGTGGCCCGACCTCTTCGAAGTCACGCTGGTGGGGCCCGCCGCCACGCCGTAGCGCATGTCAGCGTGCGTAGCGGAAGGACACGGTGCCCGTGCTGGACGGTGGCACCTTCAGGTCCCACGTCAGGCCTCCCGTGGCGTCGTCCCGCTGGGCACCGGGCGTGGTGCGGACGAGCCGGCTTCCTTGAGGCCAGGTGTCCAGCACACGCACGCTCATGGGCACGGGATACGGGTTGGGCACCCGCACGGTGACGTCGTGGACTTCGCGGGCATTCCATTCCACGGGAGCGCGTTGCACGGTTCGCACGGCGCGGACCTTCGGGTCGGTGCCGAGCGGGAGGGTGAAGGTGTTTCCCGGCCCCAGGGGTAGAAGCTTCACGGACTTGTGCGGCTGTCCGTCCACGGCAAGGGGGACCCACTCATGCATGATCAGCTCGCTGGTCGGCGAGGCATGGACCTCCGCGACGAGATAGGTGGCGGCGTCCTGCGCGGGAAACACCTGACGGTGAACCGTCATGGGCCAGGTCTCCGTGAACAGGGGGAAGCGGGGCGCGGTCCTGTCCCGCCGGGTATTCCGTCCCGGAACCGTGAGACGCCAATCCGGAACCTTGGGGGAGCCGCGAGCGGGAACCGCCAGTCGCGCGAAGTCCCGGGGCGGAGGGATGGTCGCGGGCTCGGGCTGACCGAGGCGCGTCATGACGAAATCCATGAACACGGGGTCCAGATGTATCGCGTCAGGACCACACCCGCCTTTGTACTCTGACGAAGGGGGTGGAGGCGGCTCCGGCTCCGGCCCGACTCCGGTCCACAGGCGCACATCGACTCGCACGGTGCTGGCTCGGGGGATGTCCATCCTTTCGCGCATCCAGGGCCTGACGCCCTCGCGCCGGAAGAACAGCCTGTAGCCAGCGGACGCAGGGGGCAGATCGGTGATGCGGTACTCACCCCGCACGTCCGTGAACGCGAACACGTCATCCCGGAGGTGTTCGGAGAAGACGTTGACCACCACATCCTTCAGGGGCGCTCCCGTGTTCACGTCCAGGACCGTTCCGGTGAGGACCGTGGGGGCGTCCCCCGGCTGGCGGGACTCCGGATGGGCCCAGATGGACGCGGTGGCATACCCGATGCTGTCGAACATCTGGCGGCGCAGCACTGCCTCTTCCTCCAGCGCATCCGGCTGGTGCAGCCACACAGGGGTGGGGCGGGGAGCATCGAAGACGGGACTCGACTGTCCAGGGGCGAAGTGGAGGAGGGCTTCGTTCCAGTCGGAGCCTGTATTCTGGAAGATCTGCCCCCGGAACTCCGCCTCCACCTGGGAAGCCTGGCTTCGCACGGACAGGGAAGGGATGTACTTGTTGCTGACGGCTGGCAGGAAGTACCTCAGCACCACCCTCGTGGCGCCTGTTCCCTTCAAGATGGCGGCCACCTCCAGCGCGGGGGGCGAAGGCTGGGTGGCCAGGGTTTCGACCTTCGCCGCTGCCTGGTACCAGTCCCGGGGGAGCGAATATCTTTCATCTCCAGGAGGAGGAGGGCGAGGCTCCAGGGCTTCCAGCGCCGCGTGGGCTTCCTCGGCGGTGAAGGCGGGCACGTAGGTGGGGCGAAGTTCGACGCGCTGGACCTCGGCGCCCTCCGTCTGCACGCGCACGGAGGTGGCCTCCACCTTGCCCATCAACAGCGGCCACACGACGCGCTCCGTGCCAGCCAGGTTCATGGTGGTGGTCCGCTCCACGAGCGTCCGGTCCTTGTAGACGGTGACCGTGGTGTCCTCCTTCTCCACGGCCGCGCCCAGCACCCCCACGAGCAGCACTCCCAGACCCATCAGGACCATGGCTGCATTCTGGGGTCGCGTCTGCCTTCAGCTCAATGGGCTTGCGAATCAGCCTGTCTGGAAAAGCGCCGCCGCACGGTCCGGACCACCTCCGCGTCCCAGCGCGGTGACAGCAACTCCAGCGCGGTCCGCCGGAAGGGCAGGGCGCACGCCAGGCACGCCAGCGTCGCGGCCAGCCCGATGAGCGTGTTCTGCCAGGAGCCCAGGTTCCACTGCCCGGACCACGACCACGGCTCCATGCTCTGGGGCCACAGGTAGTGGATGGGCCAGTCCGGGCCGCTGCCGGCGAGGTCGCACAGCAGATGACCGTGGAACGCAGCCACCGACAGCAGGGCCACCGCTGCTCTTTGCCGCGCCAGCGCCGTACACACCGCCATGGTGACGAGCACTCCCACGTAGCCATGGAAAATCACGTGGTGATAACGCGAATAAAACTCTTCACCCGCCAGCAATGACAAACCATCCAGGTCCGGCGCGAGCCCCGCGCAGGTGACCAGGACGCGGTCACGCCGTTCGCGCAGGCCTTGCGAGAGGAGCCAGGACCATTCGGCGTGGACGATGGGATTCATGGGTGTGCACTAGCGTACGGCATGCCAGGTCCACGGCGAAGGTTCCCGGGGCAGTGCGTTGAGAAGGTGGGGGGCAATGACTCATCATGAATTTCATCTCCGCGCACCCGCGGCTGGACATCGCCACGCTTTTTGAAGCGCACGCACGAAACACACCCGAGGCCGTGGCGCTGCATTCTGAGGGCGGTGTGCTCCGCTATGACGCGCTCAACCGGCGCGCGAACCGGCTGGCGCGGCGGCTCCAAGCGCTCGGTGTGGGGCCCGACCAGCCCGTGGGTATCCTCGCCGACCGCACACCGGAAACGGTGGTGGGATTGCTGGGCATCCTGAAGGCAGGAGGCGCCTATCTCCCTCTGGACCCGAGTCATCCTCCGGAGCGGCTGGCCGCGATGGTGGCGGACTCCGGGATGCGGGTCCTCGTCGGACGGCGTGAGGCGGTCCAGGGGCTGCGCTTCCAGGGGCACGTCGTCGAGCCTCCCGATTCGGATGAACCTCTGGAGGAACAGGATGCCGTGAACGTGAAGAGCGGAGCGGGGCCGGACTCGCTGGCGTATGTGCTCTACACGTCCGGCTCCACGGGCAGGCCCAAGGGTGTGTGCATCCCGCACCGGGGCGTGGCGCGGCTGGTGCTGGACGAGGGCTTCATGGGCTTCCGGCGCGAGGACCGCGTCCTCCAGGCCGCGTCGTATGCCTTCGACGCCTCGACGCTGGAGGTCTGGGGCGCGCTGCTGAACGGCGCGACGCTGTATCTGGTTTCACGGGAGACCCTGCTGTCGCCTCCGCTCCTCGCGGCGAAGCTCCAGCGGGATGCCATCTCCGCCGCGGTGCTGAGCACGTCGCTGTTCCATCAACTGGCCGCCGCCATCCCGGATGCGTTCGGCGGGCTCCGTGTCCTGATGGTGGGCGGCGACGTGATGGACCCCAAGTGGGTGGCGCGAGTCATGGCGAAGGGAAAGCCCCAGCGGCTGCTCAACAGCTACGGCCCCACGGAGTGCACCACCTCCGCGACGGCGTATGAGCTCCTCGCGCCTCCAGCGCCGGGCGTGTCCATCCCCATTGGCAGGCCGCTCGCGCGGCTCCAGCTGCATGTTCTGGACGACGAGGGGAAGCCGCTGCCCGTGGGCGAAGTGGGGGAGCTGTACCTGGGCGGAGAGGGGCTCGCGCGGGGCTACCTGAACCGGCCCGTCCTCACCGGCGAGCGATTCCTCCCGGATCCGTTCAGCGATGTGCCCGGGGCGCGGATGTATCGGACGGGAGACCGGGCGCGGTGGCTCCAGGATGGCAACCTGGAGTTCCTGGGGCGGGTGGACCACCAGGTGAAGATCCGCGGCGCGCGGGTCGAGCTGGCGGAGATCGAGAGCGTCCTACGCACCCACTCGCAAGTCGGTGACGCCGTGGTCCGCGTGCACGAGGTCTCCCCGGGCGACAAGCGGCTCGTCGCGTATGTCTCACCGCGCGGTGCTACGGCGTTGGAGGACGCGGAGCTGCGCGCGTATCTGGGCGCGAAGCTGCCGGACTTCATGCTCCCCCATGCGGTCATGGCGCTGGAGCACATGCCGCTCAACGCCAGCGGCAAGGTGGACCCCTCGCGGCTTCCAGTGCCGCGCTTCGGTTCGGGGGAGGGTGAGACACCGCGCACGCTGCTGGAGCAGGAGATCGCTCGCGTCTGGTCGGAGGTCCTGGGGACGCAGCAGGCCGGAACGCAGGACCGCTTCATGGAGTCAGGTGGCGACTCGCTGCTCGCGATTCGTTTCATTGAACGGCTGGAGCAGGCGGTGTCGGTCCGCCTGCCCGTGAGGACGCTCTTCGACAGCCCTAACATCGCGGAGCTGGCGCGGTGGGTGGACGCGGCACGGGGAACGGGTCGAGGCATCGACGTGCCACCCATCGTCCCCGTGGACCGGACACAGCCCCTGCCCCTGTCTGATTCCCAGCGGCAACTGTGGCTCCTGGAGCAGTTGGTGCCTCGGAGCGCCGTCTACAACGAGCCCTTCACGCTGTATCTGCCCGGTGACCTCCAGCCCGACACACTGGAGCGCGCATTCCGTTCACTCATCGCCCGGCATGAAGTGCTGCGGACGACCTTCGGCTCCACTCCGGACGGTCCGTTCCAGCGCGTGCATCCGGACATGCCGTTCCACCTGCGGCGCGTGGACCTGCACGCCGTGCCCGGAAGCCTGCGGAGCGCGAAGGCGTTGCAGTTGGCCACCCAGGAGGCGCGTGAGCCCTTCGACCTGGAACACGGACCACTGCTGCGTGCGACGTGGATGCGATTGAGCGCGGCGGAGAGTCGCCTCGCCCTGGTGATGCATCACCTCATCGTGGATGGCTTCACGATGGCGACGTTCCTCCAGGAACTGCACGGGTTCTACCTGACGGAGGCACCGTCGCTGCCGCTACTGCCGCTCCAGTACGGTGACGTCGCCGTCTGGCAGCAGGGGCCTCGCTACCAGGGAGCCATCGCGTCACACCTCGAGTGGTGGATGCAGACGCTCGCGGGGGCTCCGCACCTGGAGCTGCCCACGCAGCATCCCCGCCCCCAGGTCCCGAGCTTCCGCGGGGCCAAGCACGTCGTGCGAATCCCCAGGGACCTCCTGGAGTCCGTGAAGGCGCTGGGGCGCGGCGAGGACACCTCGCTCTTCATGACGATGCTGTCCGTGTTCGGCGCGCTGCTGCACCGCTACTCCGGGACGGAGGACCTCATCGTCGGCGGTGCCTTCTCCGGGCGGAGTCGCGAGGAGTCGCAAGCCATCTCCGGACACTTCGTGAACCTGCTGCCGCTGCGGCTGCGCTTCTCCGAAGGGCTGACGGTTCGAGGTTTGTTGGCGCAGGTGCGCCGCGTCTGTCTGGAGGCGCTCGAACATCAAGACGCGCCGCTCGTGCGCATCGTGGAGGCGGTGAACCCGGCGCGCGTCCCTGGCGCCAACCCGTTGTTCCAGGTGTGCTGCACGCTCGAGCCGCGCATCGCGGTGCCGGCCTCGGACTGGCGGGTGGAGCCCCACGACGTCGACACGGGGACGTCGAAGCTCGACCTCTCCATCGAGCTGGATGAGCGGCCCGACGGCATGTCCGTGCGGTGGGAGTACGCGCTGGACGTCTTCGAGCCCTGGATGATCCACCAGTTGGGCCAGCACTTCGTGACGCTGCTGCGCGAGGCCGCACAGGACCCGGAGCAACGGGTTTCGGCGTTGCCGCTGCTCTCGGAGGTGGAGCAGACACAGGTGCTCGCCTGGGCTCACGGACCCGTGCGGGACGTGCCTCACGCGGACTGTCTGCACCATCTGTTCGAAGCACAGGTGGAGCGCACGCCAGACGCGCCGGCCCTCGTCTTCCAGGGCCGGTCCCTGAGCTATCGCGCGCTGAACGCGGAAGCGAACCGGCTGGCCCATGACCTCATCTCCCAGGGCGTTCGGCCTGGAGACTTCGTGGGCGTCTGCATCCATCGCTCCTTCGAGCTGATCATCGCCCTGCTGGCGACGCTGAAGGCGGGCGCGGCCTACGTGCCGCTGGACCCTGCCTATCCCAGGGCACGGCTGGAGTTCACGGTGCGGGATGCGGGGCTGAAGCGCATCCTCGCGCAGGAGACGACGCTCGCGCTCATGGACGGTGCGGGCGTCCCGGTGGTCGCGCTGGAGCAGGTGCGCGGTGGTCCGGAGGACACGCCACGGGTCCATGTCACCGGGGATGACCTTGCGTATGTCATCTACACCTCCGGTTCGACGGGTCAGCCCAAGGGCGTGTGCATCAGCCACCGGAGCTCGGTGCACCTGACGGAGACCGTGGCCTGGGACTTCGGCTTCGCACCGGGACAGCGCGTGGCGCAGTGCGCGCGGTATGGCTTCGACTTCTCCGTCGCGGAGATCTTCCCGACGCTCTCCTCCGGCGCCACGCTGTACCTCATGGCCCAGGAGGACGTGGCCGCCGGTGAGGAACTGGCGGACTTCCTGGAGACCCAGCGCATCCACACCGCGATGTTCACGCCGTCGGCGCTGGGCTCCATGACGTGGCGAGCGCTTCCGGACCTGAAGACGCTCGCGATTGGAGGCGAGGAGCTTCCCGCGCGGCTCGTGGACACGTGGGCTCCGGGCCGCCGGTTCATCCAGGTCTACGGGCCCACCGAGGCCACGGTCTTCACGACGGCCGCGGAGTGCGTGGCCGGCGAGGGCCCGTACCCCATCGGGACACCCCTCTCCGGCTACGAGGTCCACCTGCTGGATGAAACCCTGACCCCCGTCCCCGTGGGCGTGCGCGGCGCGCTCTACATTGGAGGCAAGGGACTGACGCACGGCTACCTGCACCGTCCCGAACTCGACGCGGAACGGTTCATCCCGCATCCCTTCAGCTCTGAGCCGGGCGCACGCCTCTACAAGAGCGGAGACATCGCGAGCCATCGCCCGGACGGCGGCATCGACTTCCACGGGCGCTCCGACCGTCAGCTCAAGCTGCGCGGCTTCCGCATCGAGCTGGGCGAGATCGAGGCCGCGTTGCGCAAGCACCCCGATGTCCGGGACGCCGTGGTCGAACCCCGGCTGCTCGCGGGAGAGCGGCACCTGGTGGGCTACGTCATCCCCCGGGATGCCGCCTCGGCGTCACACCTGCTGACGCCTGCGTTCAAGGAATCGCTGGGTGAAACACTTCCGCCGCACATGGTTCCTCGGGAGCTGGTGCTGCTGGATGCGTTCCCGATGGGGCCGACAGGGAAGCTCAACCGCGACGCGCTGCCGTTGCCTTCCGGCAATGCCCAGGCTGCTCCCGAAGCGCCCGCGTCCACGGAGCGTGAGAAGGCATTGGAGCGCATCTGGTGCCGGATTCTCGGCTTGGAACGCGTCGGCAGGCAGGAGGGCTTCTTCGACGCGGGTGGGAACTCGCTGCTGCTCACTCGGGTCCAGTCGGCGCTGGCCTCGGAGCTGGGCATCCGCGTGAGCATGGCCACGCTGTTCCAGTTCCCGACCATCGAATCCCTCGCGCGGCACCTGGACGCGGACTCTGCCGTGCAACCGGTGACGCCGGAGCCCGCGCGAACCCTCGCGCGTTCCTCTGGCCCCATCGCCATCATCGGTACGGCCGGACGGTTCCCGGGAGCACCCAGCGTCGAAGCGCTGTGGACGTTGCTGGTGGAGGGCCGCGAGGGCCTGTCCCGGTTCAGCCGGGAGACGCTGCTCGATGCGGGCGAGGATCCCCAGCTCCTGGACGATCCTTCCTACGTCCGTGCTTCCGGGCTGCTGGAGGACGTCGAGTTCTTCGACGCAGCCTTCTTCGGCTACAGCCCACTGGACGCGCGGCTGATGGATCCGCAGCTCCGCATGTTCCTGGAGTGCGCATGGGAGGCACTCGAAGCGGCGGGCTACGACCCGAAGCGGCTGCCCGGCAAGGCGGGGCTGTTCGCGGGCTCGGGAGTGCCGCGCTACTGGTTGGATCAGGTGATGCCGCGCTTCCGTTCGCTGTCCGTGGCCGCGGAGGCGTACCGGTCCATCCTGGGCAATCCATGGCAGTTCCTCGCCACGGCGACGGCGTATCAACTGGGCCTGTGTGGGCCCGCGCTCACGGTGCAGACCGCTTGCTCCACGTCACTGGTGGCCGTGCACCTGGCCTGCCAGAGCCTGCGAGCGGGCGAGTCCGACGTGGCCCTGACAGGAGGCATCTCCCTCTTCGCGTCCGGTCCTTCCGGCTATCTCCATGAGGCAGGTGGCATCACCTCTCCGGATGGACACTGCCGTCCCTTCGACGCGAAGGGGCAGGGAACGGTGCCCTCCAGCGGCGTGGGCATCGTGGTGCTCAAGCGCCTGGAGGATGCGCTGCGGGATGGAGACTCCATCCATGCCGTCGTCCGGGGCTCGGCCATCAACAACGACGGAAACGCCAAGGTCGGCTTCACCGCCCCGAGCGTGGCGGGCCAGCGCGACGTCATCACACGCGCACACGTCGACGCGGGCGTGGCCCCTCGCGACATCACCTATGTCGAAGCCCACGGCACGGCGACGCCGCTGGGCGACCCGCTGGAGGTCCAGGCGCTGCGGCTCGCTTTCGGAGCGCGTGAGGTGTCGGAGCCCGCGGTGGTCCTGGGCGCGCTCAAGAGCAACGTGGGACACCTGGACTCAGCGGCCGGGGTGGCGGGGTTGATCAAGACGACGCTGGCCCTGGAGCACCGTTTTCTCCCAGGCACCGTCCACTTCGAGCAGCCCCATCCGGAAGCGGGCCTGGAGCATTCTCCGTTCGTCGTGAGTCGCGAAGGGCGGCCGTGGTCCCTGCCCGAGGGTTTCCCGCGTCTCGCGGGAGTCAGCGCGTTTGGCATTGGAGGAACGAACGCGCATGTGGTCCTCGAGGAGGCACGCCCCGTGCCCACCGTCGACGTGAGCACGGCGGCGGAGGTGTTGGTTCTCTCGGCGCGGAGCGGGGATGCATTGAACGCGGCTTCGCGGCGGCTCGCGGATCATCTGGAGCGGCATCCGGAGCAGTCCCTGGCGGACGTCGCGTACACGTTGCAGGAGGGACGGACGGCGTTCGGATACCGGCGCGCCATCGCGTGCGAGACACCCGCGGAGGCCATCGCGAAGCTCCGGCGGGACGGACCCGTGCGGCACGCTGCGTCCCCGCTGCCTGAAGTGTGCTTCCTGTTTCCCGGCACGGGCACGCAGGACGCGGGCATGGGCGCGGCGTGGTACCGGCGCGCTCCGGCGTATCGCGAAGCCTTCGATGCATGCGCCGCGCTCTTCGGCCCGGAAGTAGAGCGCGAACTTCGCGCCGCGCTGCTCACCGACGAGCGCGGAGCACAGGCGGAGGAGGCGCTGCGTTTGCCCTCGCTGGGCATGGCCGCCATCTTCACGACGGAGTACGCACTGTCGCGGTTGCTGGGCGCATGGGGTCTCCACCCGACGAGCCTCCTGGGCCACAGCCTGGGTGAATACGCCGCCGCGTGCCTCTCCGGCGTCCTGTCACTGGAGCAGGCCGTGGCGCTGATCGCGCTGCGCGGTCGTCTCTGCGATGCACTGCCACCGTCCGGCATGCTGGCCGTGCCGCTGTCGGAGAGCGTGCTCACTCAGGAGCTGCCACCCGGGCTGTCCCTGGCCGCGGTCAACGGACCCGGGCAGTGCGTGGTGTCCGGGGCGCTGGAGGCGTTGGAGGACTTCGCGGCGCGGCTGCGGGAGCGGGGCGTGAGGACGAAGCGGTTGCCGAACGCGAGCGGGTTCCACTCCGCGCTCGTGGAGCCCGCGATGCAACCGCTCACGGACCTGTCCAGGTCGATGCGCCCGAAGTCCCCGGCGGTTCCCCTCATCTCCAACGTCACGGGCACCTGGCTGACCGCGGACGACGCGCACGACCGCACGTACTGGGCCCGCCACCTGCGGCACACGGTCCGGTTCTCCTCGGGGCTGGAGCTGCTGCTGGAGGACCGCGAGCGGTTGTTCGTGGAGGTGGGACCGGGGCAGACGCTCTCCGCGTTGACGCTGCTGAACCCCCGGGTGGGGCGGGAGCGGCTCGTGCTGCACACGCTCGGCGTGCCCATGGGACGGCGTCATCCACCGGAGAGTGATGAACAGGCCCTGCTCCATGCCGTGGGACAGCTCTGGTCCGCGGGCTTCTCCGTGGACTGGGGCATGGTGCGCGGCAGCGGCCCGCGCAGGCGCGTCGTGCTGCCGACGTATCCCTTCGAGCGCAAGCGGTACTCGCTGGCGGAGAAGACGCCACGGCTGCCTCGGCCTGAAGTCACGAACGAGCCCCGGCCGCTCAGCCGTGAAGAGGTCCATGCCTCCATGGAAGCCCTCTGGAAGGAGCTGCTCGGCGTGGACACGCTGACGCCGGACAGCCACTTCTTCGAACTTGGAGGCACGTCGCTCCTGGTCGTGCAGCTCAACCGCGAACTCAAGTCGCGGCTGTCGGTGAGCCTGTCACTGCATGCGGTGCTGGAACACCCGACGCTGGGCGCATGGGTGCGAGCGGTCCAGGACGAGCTGGAGCGTACGGGGCGGCCACTCACCAAGGCGGCACCGCTCAGGATGGAACTCCAGGAGGGACGACGCGGACGGACACCGCTCTTCCTGGTGCAGCCCATCGGGGGCACCGTCTACACGTACCTGCCGCTGGCGAAGCGGTTGGGCGCGGACACGCCGGTCCACGCATTCCGAGCGTCGGGGCTGGAGCCCGGCGAAGTGCTCTTCCGCGACGTGCCCGCGATGGCCCGCGCATATGTGGATGAGCTGCTGGCCTTCCAGCCCCAGGGCCCCTTCTGGCTGGGCGGCCACTCCTCGGGCGGCGTCATCGCGTACGAGATGGCGGTCGAGCTGCTGAAGCGAGGCCACTCCGTGGCGGGAGTCATCCAAGTCGACACGGTGACGGTGGACGACTCGCGCAGGCTGAACATCCGGAGCATGGGAGACGTGCTCCGGCTCATCGACGCGTTCCAGGAGATCTCCCCGCGCGCGGCGGACGGGCTGCGGACGGCGATGGAACTCGACACGCGGCTGCGCGACGTGGTGCTCGCCACCAACGAGGCCATCGCCGCATACGCGCCGGGACGTCACGCGGTGCCGCTCGTGTACCTGCGGGCCACGGAGCGGGACGCGGTGCTGGACCCGCACGCGGCGGCCTGGTGGAAGGCGCTGACGACCGCTTCGTTCCAGTCCCACGACCTGCGCGGCAACCACTTCACCGTCATGGAGGAGCCCCACGTGGCGGAGGTGGCGAGGCTCATCCGTGAGCAGCTGACAGCGGGAAGGGGAGGGGAACGCGATGACCTCGACGCGGGATGAATGGAAGACGGAGCTCTCACGGTGCTTCACCGCGTTCGTGGAGGCCTACGAGCGCGGGAGCCTGGAGGCCCTGTCCGAGCTGTTCTGGCACGACGACGACATCGTGGTCGTGGGCACGCACTCCAACCTCCACTTCATCGGCTGGGCGCAGGTGGCGCACTCCTTCCGCACCCAGTTCGGGAGCCTGCGAGACATCCGCGTGACGCTGCGCTCGGAGCAGCTCTGGCACGGGGGCGCACCGCCCTCCACGATGGCCTGCCTCACGGTGCCCGCGATGGACATCGCCCTGGTCGCGGGCGGCAAGCCCGTGACCTTCGAGGGCCTTCGCGTGACCTGCGCCTTCGAACGCCGGGGCCCCGAGTGGCGGATGGTCCAGATGCACTGGTCGCTTCCGCGCACGGAGGTGCTGGTGGACCACAAGTACCGCTGATCACCCCGGAGGCAGCGGCGAGCGTCGAGGCGTGCCCAGCAGCTCCAGCGTGCGCAGCGCCACATCCGCGAGTGTGGACGTACACGGCATGCAGCCCCCGCCGCAGCAGGGCACCCAGTCGCCCTCCGGGTCCCGCAGCAGCGGATACACGCAGCCCCTCAGGGACTGGGGCAGTCCCGCGTCGTCGCAAGCCTGAAGCAGCGCTGCCTGCACGGTGGCATCCTTCACATCCATCGCCCCATCTTCCTAACCGACACCCGGAAGGAAGGCAGCCCATGCGCACGACATCAATCCATCAGCGGTCCCCCCGCCGCGCCTTCGCGGTGCTCCTGGCGTTCCTCACCTGCGCATGCTCGGGGACGGGCCGCTCCTCCCACACGCCAGCGGACGACCCCACGGTGCGCCTCATGGACACCTTGCGTGCGCACGCTCACGGCGAGGCCCCTTTCTGCGCCCCGGACGCTCGGCTGCTCCAGCCCGGAGGCGGCATCGACCTGGAGCGCCTCCACTCCGCCGGTCACCCGGTCGTCGTCTGGACCGTGAACGACCTGCCCACGATGCAGGCCCTGCTCGAGCGCGGCGTGGACGGCATCATCAGCGACCAGCCGGACCTCCTGATGCAGGCGGTGCGCGACTTCGACGCCAATGGCGACGGCACTCCTGGAGACCTGCTGGACGCGGACGGGCTCATCGACCCGAAGCGCTTCGATGCGCAGGGCCACCGGGGCGCGCGGAACCTGCGGCCGGAGAACACGCTGCCGTCCTTCGAGGCCGCGCTCGACCACGGGATGAACACGCTGGAACTGGACACCGTCCTCACCGCCGACGGCGTCCCCGTGGTCTCCCACGACCTGGACCTGTTCCCAACGAAGTGCCGCCACGCGGATGGAAGCCCGCTGACCGCTCCCGTTTCCATCGCGACCCTCACCGTCGCGAAGCTCCAAGCCAGCTTCGTCTGCGACCGGCTCCTGGAGGATCGTCCGGACCAGACGAACGACCGCGCCCGCTCCCCGGAAGCCGTCGCGTTCGCCGCCCGCGTGGGACTCCCGGACCCCTACATCGTCCCCACCCTGAGCCAGGTGTTCGCCTTCGCGGCGGACCAGGCGGACGCCGCCCATGAAGCCCGCGACCCGCTCCGCGCCCGGATCGCCCGCCGCATCCGCTTCAATGTGGAACTCAAACGGACATCAGAGAAGACAGACATCGCTCCAGCCCATGGCGACGCGGTCGCCCGGGTCATCCAGGGAGCAGGGCTCGTCCAGAGGACGGACGTGCAGTCCTTCGACCTGCGCGCCGTGCGCTCCGTGCAGGACCGTCACCCGGAGCTGCGCACCGCCGTCCTCCTGAGGACGCGTCCCACCGCCGCGGATGTGATGGCGGTCGAGTAGCCAGACGGTCCATTCCCCGACCGGGAAATCAAGGATTTAGTCAGGCGACGAAATCAACTTGCGCAAAATCGTTAGGGGCCTTACTAGACGCCTCGTCTTGGTCCCTTCTCGTCCGAAAAACGCCACGCCGATGAAGCTTGTACCCAGGTACGAGCGGCTGAAGCAGATGGCGAAGCGCTTCCCGGCGCTCGACCCCAGCGCCATCGAGACATGTCTCACGATGTTGCGTCTCTCCAATGAGCTGACGGAGGCCTACGAAGCGCACTTCGCGCGGAACGGCGTGTCCCACGGGCGCTTCGTCGTGCTGGTGCAGTTGTTCGCGGCGGAGGACGCGGGGGAGACCCTGCGCCCCGCGGACCTCGCGGAGCTGGCGAGCTGCAGCCGCGCGACCATCACCGGGCTGTTGGACACGCTGGAGAAGGACGGCTTCATCTCCCGCACGGATCACCCCGAGGACCGGCGCATGTACTCCGTGCACCTCACCTCGAAGGGCCGCGAATTCATCCAGGGGATGATGCCCGACCACTACCGCCGCATCGCCGCGCTCATGGCTCCCTTGAGCATGGATGAGCGGGACACGCTTCGCGCCCTGCTCGCCAAGGTGTCCACCGGCATCCCCGCCCTGCGGGACCCCTGAGCCCCTTCCCACACCCCTTCTTCAACGCTGTACCGAGCAACAACCATGACGACCCGTACCGCCCCTTCACTGGAAGCCGCTCCCTCCACCGAAGCCCCCGCCGTCGCGCAGCCCGCGAAGCGCTCCCGCGCGAAGCAGGTGCTGCCCATCCTCGTGGGCGTGGCGGTGCTGGGCGGTGGCGCGCGCTTCCTGCTCACCCACGGTCACGAGTCCACCGACGACGCCCAGGTGGAGGGCCGCATCGCCAACGTGTCGCCGCGCGTGGCCGGCCAGGTGGCCCGCGTGCTGGTGCATGACAACCAGGCGGTGAAGGCCGGCGACGTGGTGGTGGAGCTGGACCACGCGGACCTGGACGCGCGCCTGGAGGTCGCTCGCGCGGACGTGATGAGCGCGGAGGCCCAGCTGTCCAACGCCCAGGCCCAGCTCACCCTCACGGAGGCCAACGCGGGCGCCAACCTGCGGCAGGCCCGCGCCGGCGTCACCCAGGCCTCCAGCGGCATCAGCTCCTCCAAGGCCGCGTTGGAGCAGTCCCGCGCGGACGTGGCTTCTTCCGAAGCGCGCTTCAAGCTGGCGGAGACGGACCTGGGCCGCGTGAAGCAGCTGCGCGAGCAGGGCGCGCTGTCCCAGTCGGACCTGGACACCCGGCAGGCCGCGTATGACACGGCCAAGGCCGCCCTGGACCAGTCCCGCGCGCGGCTGACCTCCACCGAGGCCGGCATCCAGAGCTCCTCCGGTGGCCTGGAGGCCGCGCAGGGCAAGCTCTCCGCCGCGGAGACGGCGCCCGTGCAGGTGCAGGCCGGGCAGGCCGCGCTGAAGCTCGCGGAGGCCCGCCTCAAGCAGACCCGCGCCGCGCTGACGCTCTCGGAGCTCGCCGTGTCCTACGCGCAGGTGCGCGCCCCGGTGGACGGCGTGGTCAGCCGCCGCACCGTGGAGGTGGGGCAGATGGTGGGGCCGGAGCGCCCGCTGATGGCCGTCGTTCCGCAGAACGACATCTGGGTCGTGGCCAACTTCAAGGAGGACCAGGTTGGTGAGATGCGCGCGGGCCAGCCGGTGGAGCTGAAGGTGGACGCGTTCGGCGGCCACGCGTTCAAGGGCCACGTGGACAGCCTCGCGGGCGCCAGCGGCGCGCGCTTCGCCCTGCTGCCGCCGGACAACGCGTCCGGCAACTTCGTGAAGGTCGTGCAGCGCATCCCCGTGCTCATCCGCTTCGACGGCGACCTGAAGGAGCTGCCCATCAAGCCGGGCATGAGCGCCTACGTCACCGTGGACACCGGCGCGAAGCCGGAGCCCCAGAAGTCCGCGGCGCTGGATACCCGGAAGGCGGAGTAACCCACCGTGGACGCTCGCCGAGACGTCATCACCGGCTCCAAGGCGGGCATCACCATCGCGGCCATGGCCGCGGCGCTGATGTCCGTGCTGGACATCTCCATCGTCAACGTGGCCCTGAGCGACATCCGCGCGAGCTTCGGCACGCCGTTGGATCAAATCGCCTGGGTGTCCACCGGCTACATGATGGCCAACGTCGTGGTCATCCCGATGACGGGCTGGCTCCAGCGCCGCTTCGGCTACCGGAAGTACTTCACGTTCTCCATCATCCTCTTCACGGTGGCCAGCGTGCTGTGCGGCCTGTCGTGGAACCTGACCTCGCTGGTGGCCTTCCGCATCCTCCAGGGCATGGGCGGCGGCGCCATCATCCCCACGTCCCAGGCCATCCTCTTCGCCCGCTACCCGCGCGAGGAGCACGGCATGGCGGGCGCCCTCTTCGGCCTGGGCGCCGTGACGGGTCCGCTGCTGGGGCCCACCGTGGGCGGGCTCCTCATTGAAGCGGCCAGCTGGCACTGGATCTTCCTCATCAACGTGCCGGTGGGCCTCTTCGCCGCGTACATGGCGTGGCGCTCCATCGAACAGCCCCACTTCGAAGCGTCCACGGAGAAGGTGGACCGCAACGGCATCGCGCTGCTCGCCGTGGGCATGGCGTGCCTTCAGTACGTGCTGGAGGAGGGCAACCGCGAGGACTGGTTCGACAGCCGGCTCATCACGCTGCTGGCGGTCGTCGCGGCCATCGCGCTCATCACCTTCGTCGTCCACGAACTGGAGACACCCAGTCCCGTGGTGGACCTGCGCGTATTCAGCAACCGCAGTTACTCCGCGGCCACGGGGGTGAACTTCCTGGTGGGCACGGCGCTGTTCTCCGGCTCGTTCCTCTTCAGCCTCTTCTGCGGCTCCGTGATGCGCTACGAGGCGTTGGACATCGGGCTCATCTTCCTCAAGGGCAGCGCCATCCAGATCCTGCTGATGCCGCTCATCGGCAAGTTCGGCGGCAAGGTGGATGGCCGCTTCCTGATTGGCTTCGGCATCCTGGGCATGAGCCTGTCCTTGTGGACCAACGGCCACCTGACCACGCGCGTGGATGAAATCACCCTCATCACGCCGGTGTTCATCCGCGCCTGCTCGCTGGGCTTCATCTTCGTGCCGCTGTCGGTGATGGCGCTCAGCAACCTGCGTCCGGAGCAGCGAGGCAACGCGGCGGGCCTCTTCAACCTCACCCGCGAGCTGGGCGGCTCCATCGGCACCGCGTGGATGAGCAGCGCGCTCAGCCGCTCCACCCAGGCCAACGTCACCGCCATCACCTCGCACGTGGACGTCTACGGGCAGGTCGCCCAGGAGCAGGTCGCCTCGATGACCGGCGCCATGGCGGCCAGGGGTGTGCTGAATCCCACGGGCGCCGCCTACGGCCTGTTGAGTCAGCGCATCAGCGCGCAGGCGCTGGTGCGGGCCTTCAACACGAACTTCCTCATCCTCGCCGCGCTGTTCGTCTGCGCCATCATCCTGGTGTTCATGCTCCAGAAGGCGGACCCCAACGTGAAGGTGGAAGGCGCGCACTGAAGAAGCGCGGTCGCTGAAACGACAAAGCGCGGGTCCCCGATGCACTGGGGCCCGCGCTTCTTCGTTTCAGGTGCTACCGCAGACGACTACCGGCGCCACTTCTGCGCGCTGGTGCCGTTGCACTCCCAGAGCTGCAGCGGGGTGCCGCTGGCGGAGTTGCCGCCCGACACATCCACGCACTTGTTGGCCTGGGGGTTCACCAGGTCACCGGCGCCGGAGAGGATGAACTGCTGCGCGGGGTTGCCGCTGCAGCTCACCAGCTGGATGGCCGTGCCGTTGGCGCTGGAGCCCCAGGCCACGTCCATGCACTTGCCGAAGGCGCGCACGGTGCCGTCCGACATGAAGGACCACTTCTGCGCGTTGGTGCCGTTGCAGTCCCACAGCTGCAGGCGGGTGCCGTCGTTGGTGTTGGAGTTCGGCACGTCGATGCACTTGTTCGCCAGGCCGATGATGGGCCCGCCGGAGCCGCCGCTGCCGGACGTGGTGAGCGACAGGCCGTAGGCGTTCAGGATGGGGATGAGCGGCTGGAAGACGGTGTTGCCGCCGGAGGTGCAGTTGCCGCCAGCGCCGGACGTCACGCCCTGCGCCTGGTTGCCGGACAGCCACGAACCGCCGGAGTCACCGCCCTCCGCGCACGCGCTGGACGCCGTGAGGCCGTACACCGGGCCCGCGGAGTAGTTCACCGTGACGTTCTTCCCCGTGATGACGCCGCAGCGCCAGCCGGTGGTGGAGCCCGAACGACACACGGACGCGTTGACGCCCGCCTCCTGTGAGCCCTGCACCAGCACGTTGGCGCCCGCGTAGTTGTTCACCCACGGCTGCGACCCCCACGAGCCGTTGGTGCGCACCCAGGCGTAGTCGTTGCCGGGCCAGCTGGCCGCCACCACCGTGCCCTGCGCCACGCCGTTGAAGCCGCTGGTGCCCGTACCCGCGCCGCCGCAGTGGCCCGCCGTCACGAAGCCGCCCGCCACCGGGAAGCCGATGGAGCAGCGCGCGTTGCCCGGGTAGTACGCGTCACCGCCGCGCAGGTCGTACACCGGCTTGAACTCCTCGCGCGACGACACCATCCGCACCGCGGCGTGCTTCACGCCCGCCTTCGCGACGAAGTCCGAGCCGCCCGTCAGCGCGGAGTCCTGCGTCAGCACCACCACGCTGTTCGTCATCACGTCCACGTACCAGGCGTGCACGGCGCGGCCCGCCATCTGGCTGTCGCGGTCCAGCTGGGCCTTCACCGCGTCCAGCTCCGCCTGCGTGTACTTCACCTTCTGGGGCACCGCCCCCGCGCGGCGCACCGCGTCCGCGTCCGCGTCCGTCGTCACGCCCACCACTAGCGCGCTGCCGTCCGCGTTCATCCACGCGCCGCCAAAGCGCTCGCCCAGCGCCGAGCGCAGCGAACCCTCCACGCGCACCGCCGCCGCCTCCGACGCCAGCCGCTGCTTCGCGCCGTCCGCCGTCAGGCCCAGGTCCCGCTGCATCGCGGAGAGCAGGTCGGGCGACACGTCGTGCGCCAGCGCCGCTTCCGCCTGGGAAGGCGCGGCCATCGCCATCGAGGGAATCACGCTCAACGTGGCGCCAGCGAACAGCGCCGTCGCGGTGGAGAACAGACCGGAGGTCCGCTTCATCGGGTCCTGCCTTTCGTGCTGCGGGGGAACCCGAAGCGAAACCCGACTGAGCCGCGAAGGTCAAACAATTCAAGAATTACTTCAATTCTCCGACATTTTTGTGTGGCCGAAGAAAGTCCCAGAAAACAAGAAGGCCCGGCGCGTCATGAGACGCACCGGGCCTGGGGACTTGCTTCGGTATCGAGCGGAAGTCAGCGCCTGGCGCGACGGGCGACCGCGCGGGCGGGGGCCCGGCGGCGACGCAGCGCGACAGCGCCCAGCATCAGCAGGGCACCGGCGAAGGGCAGGGTGCCGGACGTGCCGGACGCGCTGCAGCCCCCCGCCACGCCCTCGGACGCGTTCGGCAGGCCATTGGGGTTGTTGGACACCGGCGTGGGGGTGGGGGTCTGCCCGCCCACGGTGGGCAGCTGGGGGGTGGGCAGCTGCGGCGTCTGCGTCACCGGCGTCTCCGTCACCGGGGTCGGATCCTCCGCGGGGATGGTCGTGTCATCCGGCACGGGCGTGGGCACGGGCGCGGGCTTCTCCTCCACCGGCGCGGGCGCGGGCGCGGGCGGCATCACGTCCTCGAGCGTCGTCGCCATGGTGAAGCCGTCGTGGAAGATGCTCCCTTCGGGCTTGATGGCGTCGTCGCGGTACAGGCCCATCTTCAGGTAGTTCAGCTCCTTGCCGAACTGGTTGGCGCCGTAGGTCTTCGGCAGCACGTGCTCGCCGTTGTGCCACAGCTCCACGAAGCCGGCCTTCTTGTCCGAAGACCACTTCACGTGCAGCACGAAGTCGTGCCAGTTGCCCTTGTCGATGGAGGTCTGCCACAGCACGGGGGTGGTGTTGCCGCCCACGCGCAGGTTGATCTTGTCCCCGCGCACGAAGAACTCCAGCGGCGGCGAGCCACAGCAGCTCTCCTGGTGCCACTGGGTGATGACCTGCCACGAGTCATGCACCGGGTAGTTCGAGGGAAAGAGCGTGCTCCACTTGTAGTAGTACTCCTTCCCCTGCGTCTCGTGGGTCAGGTACAGCAGTTCGTTGCGGTTGCCGCTGGCGTTGATGGGATCATCGCCTTGCTTCACCGTGGCCTTGAGGGCGTACCTGCCGTCACGCACCACATCCGTTACGACCTGCAAGCGGCTGTTGGCAACGGCCTGCTGGCGCGTCCACTGGGACGTGTTGCCGGTCTCGAAGTCGCCCTTCCAGATGACGCCAGCAAAAGACAGGGCAGGCATCAGGGAGGCCGCGGCAACGAGCTGAAGGAGTCGCTTCAAACAGGGGTCCTTTCGGTCCGGGTTGGGCCACGAGGACACGCGGCGGGAAAAAAGCCTTCCCGCCCCCTCTCGCCTGCCAACCCCCTGCCGCACGCGCGCTCGCCGGGACGCCTGGTGGGGCATGAGGGGGACAGGGCCCTGCCGCCCGTCACTTCCCCAGGCATGCCGAAGCGCGTGATTCCAGGTGGATGCGGGCGCTCAAACCATCCTTCGAGAGCAGCCGTGCAGCCGAGCCCCCGGGCGTCATCCCCCCAACAACCGGACGGCCCGGCGCCCTGTCTCCTTCTCGCGCCTGACGTGGGAAGTGGGGCCTTTTTTCAAGATCGGCCGAGCAGCCCGTCTATTGGTGCGTGTGTCACCCAAAACATCCGATGCGCCTGTTCTCCCACCGCCTTGCTGCCCACCGCGTCATGGGACGCCTGAAGGCAGGGGACGGGGCCAGGTCGGCGTTCGTCGGAGGTTGGTGTAGAACGGCCCGAAGGGGCGGCAGGGGGGAGATGCCCGGGGGGACCGCATGGTGAAGCCGGCGAAGACGAGTCTCTGGGCGCTGGCGCTGGCCATCCCTTTCCTGGCTGCTGGCGTCGCGGCCCTGAAGCCCCGGGCGCAGCCGCAGTCCCTTCCTGACACCTTCTGGACGGATCGCCGGGCGGCGGCCCGCATCGAGGCCCGCCTCACGCATCCCGAAGCCGACCGCTACCGCTCGCGCGCGCCCGCTGGAGGCTGCCCGGTGCCCGCCGAGCCGATGCCCCTGGGCCCGCTCGCCCGCATGGAGGCCCAGGAGGACTGGGGCGGAATCGCGGCGTCATATGCCCTGGAGGGCGAGTGGAACCAGGCGGCCTCCTTCCTGGAGCGCCTGCCGGCCTCGCCGGAGCGTGACAGCGACCTGGCGGCGGTGGCGCTCGCCCGGGGAGACCATGAGCGCGCGCTGCGCCTGCTGGACGCGGCGCTCAT
The DNA here is from genome assembly GCF_003668935.1 of Corallococcus sp. AB032C. Lineage (NCBI taxonomy): Bacteria > Pseudomonadati > Myxococcota > Myxococcia > Myxococcales > Myxococcaceae > Corallococcus > Corallococcus sp. AB032C. The sequence goes on from NZ_RAWP01000002.1 coordinate 121,626, forward strand.
CGCGAAGCCCGGCCTGACGCAGGCCCTGTGGAACCGCGCGCTGGTGTTCCGGGAGATGGGGCTGACGCTGCGCGCGTCGGAGCTGTTCGAAGAGGTGGCGAAGCGCAACGAGCAGGGCTGGGGACGTGAAGCCCACGCCCAGGCGCTGTCGCTGCGCGAGGCCACGCTGGAGCGCCAGCGCCAGTGGAAGGCCGCGCGCGACGCGACCCTGGCCCTGGTGGAGGACCCGAAGGCGCCGCTGCCCATGGACGCGGCCCGGCAGCTTCCGGGCGCGGTGCGTGGCGTCTTCTATGAGGCCGTGCGTGCCGCGACGTCGAAGGAGCGCGCGCTGGAGCTGCTGCCCCTGGCGAAGGAGCTGGACCGGGTGCAGGGCGGCAGCGTGCTCACGGACTACGTGCAGCGCGTGGCGAAGCGCGACTTCTCCCGCCGGGCGGACCTGGCGCGCCAGTACGCGGAGACGCTGCGCTCGGGCCAGTCCGTCCCGGAGGCGCTGCTGAACCGGGCGCGCCTGTCCGGTGACGAGGACATCTACCTGGGCGCGCTCCTGCGCAGCCGCAACGGCACCCTGACCGGCCTGCAGGACATGGTCGCGCGCGTCGGCCGCATGGGCGACCCCTGGTTCACGTACATCGCGGAGCGGGACCAGGCGCGCCAGGAGGTCGCGGAAGGGGCGTGGTGGAAGGCCGAGCAGCGGCTCTTCAACGCGCTCCAGCGCTGCCGTGAGACGACGCTGTCGGTGCGCTGCCTGGACCTGGAGCGCCGGCTGACCATCTTCTACACGGACCAGCAGCGCCTCACGGAGGCGGAGCAGCACGCGCGCGTGCTGTGGGCGGGCGCCCGGCAGCTGCGCGAGTGGGAGATGGAGTTCAACGTCCTGGAGATCCTCAGCCACGTGACGCGCTCCCGCAACGACCTGGGCAGCGCGCGCGCGTACCTGGAGGAATGGGCCGCGCGAGGCACCACCCGCAGCTGCTCCTGGCCCCACGTGCAGCTGGCGCACCTGTACTACCTGGACCTGCGGCCGGACGCCGCGCGGCGAGAGCTGGAAGCGGCGGAGGCCTGCGCGGACAACTCCATGGAGCTGGTGTTCGGCGCGACGGTCGCGGAGCTGTCCCGCTTCGGCTCCGGCCCCCGCGACGCGGAGTGGCTGAAGACGGTCACCACGCGGGCCCTGGCGGGCTCCTCCGTCCCGGAGAGCGACCGCATCTACACGCACTATCTGGAAGGCCGCTTCCTCCTGGACCAGGACCGGGCCCGGGGCGAGGCGCTGCTGAAGCAGGCCATCGTGGACGCGGAGGCCCTGCCTCGCGGCGACGTGCTGGGGCGTGAGACCTGGGCGCTCAGCTATTCGTCGCTCGCGGCGGACGCGGGCCGCGCCGGTGAGTTCCCCAAGGTGGTGGCGCTGATGGCCGCGCAGCTGGGCACGCCCGTCCCTTCGCGGTGCGCGCTGGCGGCCAGCATCCACGCCGAGCGCACCACGCTGGTGGCGCTGGGGCCCAAGGGCGAGGTGAAGGGCTCCTACGACGGTTCGCGCCGGGAGTCCCTGGCCCGGGTGGATTCGTCCCGGCTGGTCCCGGACGCCCTGCGCCAGACGCTCGTCGGCTGTGAACACGTGGATGTGTTCGCGTGGACGCCCCTCTTCGGCCGCACGGACCTGCTGCCGCCGGAGATGGCCTGGAGCTTCCGCCTGGGCCGCACGCAGGGACCGCGTCCCGCGCGGACGCCCACCGCCACGCGCCGCCTGGTGGTGGCTGGCGTGGAGGCGCCGTCGCTCCTGCAGTTGCCCCGGCTCCCCTCGTGGACGCCGGAGGCGGAGCCCGGCGCCGCGCCGCCGGACGTGCTGTCCGGCGCGGACGCCACGCCCTCGCGCGTGCTGGCGCGGATGGCGGATGCCACGGAGATTGAAATCCACGCGCACGGCATCACCGACCCCAGCATCTCCGGCGCGTCGCTGGTGGTGCTATCACCGGAGGTGAATGGCCGCTACGCGCTCACCGCGGATGTCGTGCGCGAGCAGCGGCTGACCGGCGCGCCCACCGTGTTCCTGGCCGCGTGCAGCGCGGGCCGCACCGCGTCCCTCCAGAGCACGGAGCCCTTCAGCCTGCCCGCGGCCTTCATCGACTCCGGGGCCCGCGCGGTGCTGGCCTCCACGGTGGACATCCCGGACGCCGCGGGCCGTTTCTTCGACGGAGTGCGCCGGAGCATCCATGCTGGCAAGCCCGCGGCCGTCGCGCTGCGCGACGAGCGCCAGGCGTGGCTCGCGCGTGATGCCCGCGCCGTCTGGACGCGCTCCGTCCTCCTGGTGGAGCGGGCGGACTGAGCAGTCAGAAGGGAGCGTCCAGGTGCGTGTTGCCTCCCGGAACCAGGAAGTGATGGAAGGTGACGCTGGCGCTCACGTCCAGCGCCTTCACCCAGTGCCACCAGCCCACCGGCAGGAACACCATGTCCCCGGGCTCCAGCACCGCCTCCAGCACCGTGGCCTCGGCGAACAGCGGGTGCGCGGCCAGGTCCGGCTTCGCCGCGTCCACGTGACTGAAGGTGCCCCGGTGCGGGTACACGCGGTGGCGCTCGAAGGACGGCACCAGCCGCACGTGTTTGCGGCCCATCACCTGGCCCAACAGGATGTTCATGTTGTCGTGGTGCAGCGGGGTGACGGTGCCCGCGGGCCCCAGCAGCAGCGTCAATTGATCCGCCTGCAGCGACGGGTCGATGAGCCCCGCGGGGGCCCGCAGGTCGTCGCGCAGCGGCGCCAGACCCTCGCGTCCCCAGTTCTCGTTGCGCGGCACCATGTAGAAGTCGTTCGTCTCTCCGGCCGTCTCCAGCTGGGAGAGGAAGTCGGAGAAGGGCATCCGCGCCCGGTGCCGGTCCTGCTCGGCCGCGTGCTCCGGGTTGGCGTCGCGTCCCACCATCACCTCCACCTCCACCGTTCCGAAACGCTCGCGGAAGTACGGCAGCGACCAGCGCTTCAGCGCGGGCCAGTCCGCCATCAGGCCGCGCAGCACCACGGGCCGGTGGCCCAGGTAGTAGCGGCGGAAGAACTCCTCCGGGGACACCCCTTCGCGTACCTCCAGCTCCCGGCCTCCGTCCCGCGCGCGCAGCTCGCTGTAGACGTCCATCAGCGACTCCATCCACCCGAAGTGCCGGGCCACCTGGAGCGCCGCCTTGAAGTAGGGGTGCCGCCCCACCGCGGTGATTTCCTCCCGCGCCAGCGCCGGGTCCACCCCTGCCTGCACCAGCGTCTGCTGTACGTCCTCCGCCGACACTCCCAATGCCAGGTTCTCCGCCAGCCACTGCCGCCACGCGGGGTGCAGCGGAGACTTGTCCTCGTTCATTCGGAACTCCTTGAAATCCTTGAGGGAGTGGCCCTGGGGGCCCCTCCTGCCGGTGAGGCGAGGCGTGCTATGGACCACGCCCAACAGTCTTTTTCTACCCATCCCCGGTTTTCGCCGGACTTCCTCAGCACCAGGAGAAGCGACCCATGATCCCCGGAGACGTGTCCTCCGCCGTCAATGCTTTCGAGCCGGACCGCAGCGCCCCGCACGTGAAGAATTCGTACGTCAATTGCTCGGAGCGCGGCCCCAAGCGGCGCCGCCCGCTGCCGCCGCCGTCGGTGCCCCCCCTGCTGGCGGGGCCGGAAGGGGCTCGCTGAAGCTCCTGCCGGGCAGGCTTGTCTGCCCTTCCGGGCATTTTTCTCTCAAGAAACGAACCGCTCGGCGTCTTTAGTCAGGAAAGCCCACCAGTCACTTCGGGGCCTTGTGTCATGGCCAATCTCTTCAACCGGGAAAAGCGCCACTTCGAGGCGTTCATCCAGCGACACCGGCCCAGCCTGCTGGCGGTGGCGCGGCGGTTGTGCGCTCGCGGCGCCCTGGACCCGGAAGACCTGGTCCAGGAAGCCTTCGAGCGGGCGTTGCCGGAGTTTGGCCACCTGAAGGACCGGACGGAAGCGGCGTGCGCGGCGTGGCTGTGCACGACCATGACCAACCGGTTCCTGGACCACTGCCGCCGGCAGCGCACGGAGAGCCGGGGGCTGCCGCACCTGGCGCTGGTGCAGGACCTGCCGGTGACAGGGGATGGCGACCAGGAGAACTGGGAGCTGGTGGGCAACGACGCGTTCCAGGCTGCCATCGAGCAGCTCAAGCCGCACCTTCGGGACGCGTACAGGCTTCACGCGGAAGGCCGCCGCTACTAGGCCATCGCTGAACATTTCAACGTCCCCGTGGGAACCGTGGGCAGCTGGCTGACGCTGGCGCGCCGGGACCTGAGGGAACTGCTGCTTCCGAGCGTAGCCGTAGCCCGGGAGCGGGGGGTCCAGTCATGAACGCGCATTGCACCCGGTTGCATCTCTTCATGGACGGCGAACTGTCCGAGTCCGACGCCGAAGGCTTCCGGAGTCACCTGCCGCGCTGTGCCTCCTGTGAGGGCGGCCTGCGGGACCTGCTCCAGCTGGAGCTGCTGGCGGCGCGGGCCCTGGGCACGGGCGTGGCGGAGACGCCGGCCGCGAAGCCGGAGGGCAACGTGGTGTCGCTGGGCGCGTGGGTGCGCAAGAACGCGCGCGTGGTGGCGCCGCTGGCCATGGCCGCCAGCCTCTGCGCCGTCTTCGTGCCGCGCATGATGCCCGCCGCGGACATGCCAGCGGTCGTCTTCCTGGAGAACCAGAGCACCCGTGAGATGGAGGCCCGCCTGGCGGATCCGCGCGCGGACCATCACCGCCCCTACAGCCCCATGCGCGGTGGCGCGGACGGCGCGGAGACCGGGAAGGTCACGCTGCCGCTGCGTCCGCTGGCGGAGATGGAGGAGCGCAAGGACTTCCGCGGCATCGTCGCGGCCTACGTGCTGCACGGCCAGTGGCAGCAGGCGCAGGCGGTGCTGGCGCGCGAGCCCGTGTCGCTGGAGCGAAACATCGACCTGTCGGTGGTGGCGCTGCAGGACGGCCGCTACCAGGACGCGCTGTCGCTGTTGGACGACCCGGTGGTGCGCGCGGAACCGGGCAACCCCCAGGCGCTGTGGAACCGCGGGCTCGCGCAGCGTGCCCTTGGCCAGAAGGCTCTCGCCGCGGCCGCATTCGAACAGGTGGCCGCGATGGACGAGCAGGGCTGGAGCGAAGAGGCGCGCGACCTGGCGAAGGGCCTGCGCGAAGAAGCGCGCAAGCAGGAGAAGGGCCTGCACGACGAAGCCGCCCGCTGAAGCACCCGGGACTCCCCGCGCGTGACGAGCGTCCACCACCGGGCGCTTTCGCGCGGGGTTCCGCCTCACCGCTCGGGATGACGTGACAGGCTGCTGGGGTTGTCGGAACACTCCAGGAGCCGCCCATGCCCGAGTCTTCATCCGCCGACTACGCGTCCATCCGCCGTGACTTCCGGTGGGAGCGGCCGGCGCACTTCAACTTCGCCACGGATGTCATCGACCGGCACGCGGCCGAGCGGCCCCAGGCCCCCGCGCTCCAGTGGTCCGACGAGTCCGGGCGCTCCCAGCGCTTCACCTTCCAGGACCTGAAGGAGCGCTCGCTGCACGCGGCGCGCTTCCTCACCGGGCTGGGCCTGAAGCGCGGCGACCGGGTCTTCATCCTGATGCCGCGCGTGCCGGAGTGGTGGTTCCTGGTGCTGGGCTGCATCCGCGCGGGCATCGTCTTCATGCCCGGCACGCCCATGCTCACCGCCAAGGACATCCGCTACCGGCTGGAGGTCTCCGGAGCGAAGGCCGTCCTCACCGATGGCAGCTGCCTGGACCGCTTCGAGGGCGTGTTGGGCCAGGCCCCCGGCGTGACGACGTGGGTGTCCACCGGCGACGCGCCCGCGCCGTGGACGCGCTACACGTCGGAGGCGCTGGCGGAATCCCAGGCGACCGCGTTCCCGCCCACGCGCTCGGATGATCCGCTGCTCATCTACTTCACGTCCGGCACCACGGGCATGCCGAAGATGGTGCTGCACACCCAGTCCAGCTACGGGCAGGGGCACCTCATCACCGGCCGCTACTGGTTGGACTTGAAGCCGGAGGACCGGCACCTCACGCTCAGCGACACCGGCTGGGCGAAGTGCGCGTGGGGCAAGCTCTTCGGTCCGTGGAGCGTGGGCGCGTGCAACGTCGTCTTCGACTTTCGCGGCCGGTTCGACCCCGTGGGCTTCCTGAAGGTGCTGGAGCGGGAGAAGGTCACCACCTTCTGCGCGCCGCCCACCGCGTGGCGCGCGCTGGTGCTCCAGGACTTGAAGGCGGTGGACCTGTCCGCGCTGCGCCACTCGCTGAGCGCGGGCGAGCCGCTCAACCCGGAGGTCATCCAGACGTGGAAGGAGGCCACCGGGCTGCACATCCGCGAGGGCTACGGCCAGACGGAGACGGTGGTCATCGTGGGCATCTTCCCCGGGATGGAGCCGCGCGTGGGCTCCATGGGCAAGCCGTCCCCGGGCTTCACCGTGGCCGTCATCGACGAGCACGGCAACGAAGCGGCGGACGGGCAGGAGGGCGACATCGCCGTGCGCGTGAAGCCGGAGCGGCCGGTGGGGCTGTTCGCGGGCTACCTCAACGACGACGCGGCCAACGCCGCCAGCAGCCGGGGAGACTGGTACGTCACCGGCGACCGCGCGGTGCGCGACGCGGAGGGCTACCTGTGGTTCGTGGGGCGCTCCGACGACGTCATCAAGACGTCCGGCTACCGCGTGGGCCCCTTCGAGGTGGAGTCCGCGCTGATTGAGCACCCGGCGGTGGCCGAGTCCGCCGTCATCGGCGTGCCGGACGACAAGCTGGGCCATCGCATCAAGGCGTACGTGCTGCTCACGCCGGGCCACACGCCGTCACCGGAGCTCGCGCAGGAGCTGCAGGACTTCGTGAAGAAGACCACGGCGCCCTACAAATACCCGCGCGAGATTGAGTTCGTCACGGAGCTGCCCAAGACGGTGAGCGGGAAGATCCGCCGCGCCGAGCTGCGCGCCACCCAGAAGTCGTAGGCGGCGCGCAGGGCAGGGGACTACTTCAGCCAGTCCGAGTGCACGAAGCCGGCGTCGGGCTTGTCCCGGCGCTGGTAGGTGTGCGCGCCGAACGCGTCGCGCTGGGCCTGGGTGAGGTTCTGCGGCAGCTCCGGGCTGCGGTAGCTGTCCATGTACGCCAGGCTGCTGCTGAACACCGGCACGGGGATGCCCGCCATCGTCGCGGCGCCCACGAACTTGCGCCACGCCGGGGCCATCTTCTCCAGCACGGGCGCGAACGCTTCGGACACCATCAGGTTGGGCAGCGTGGGCTGCTGCTTGAAGGCCTCGCGCAGCGGGGTGAGCAGCTTCGCGCGGATGATGCAGCCGCCCCGCCAGATGCGCGCCATCTCCGCCAGCGACACGCCCCACTTGTACTCGTCCGACGCCGCCTGGATGAGCCGCATGCCCTGCGCGTACGTCACCACGCGCGCCGCGTAGAGCGCGTCATGCGCCCACTGGGCCAGCTCCTTCTTCTCCTCCGAGGACAGGGAGATGGCGGGGCCGTGGAGCTTCTTGCTCGCGGCCACGCGCTCGTCCTTGCGCGAGGACAGGTTGCGCGCGTCCAGCGCGGACGCGATGGAGGGCACCGGCACGCCCAAATCCAGGGCCACCTGCACCGTCCACTTGCCCGTGCCCTTCTGGCCGGCCTTGTCCAGCACCAGGTCCACCAGCGGCTTGCCCGTCTCCGGGTCGCGCTTGCGCAGCACCTTGATGGTGGTCTCCAGGAGGAACGACTCGGCGATGCCCTCGTTCCACTTGGAGAACAGGTCGGCCAGCGTCGCGGTGTCCAGGCCCAGGCCGCGGTGGAGCACGTCGTACGTCTCCGCGAGCAGCTGCATGTCCGCGTACTCGATGCCGTTGTGCACCATCTTCACGAAGTGGCCCGCGCCCTCCGGGCCCACGTGGGTGACGCACAGGCCTTCCTCGCTGCGCGCGGCGATGGCCTCCAGCACGGGCTGCACCAGCGCGTACGCGTCCTTGGGGCCGCCGGGCATGATGGACGGGCCGTTGCGCGCGCCCTCTTCACCGCCGGACACGCCGATGCCCAGGAAGTGGAAGCCCTTCTCCTTGCACAGGGCCTCACGGCGGCGCGTGTCCAGGTACCAGGAGTTGCCCGCGTCCATGATGACGTCGCCGGGCGACAGCAGGGGGAACAGCCGGCCCATCATCTCGTCCACGGGGGCGCCGGCCGTGATCATCAGGAGGATGCGGCGCGGGCGCTCCAGGCCGGCGACGAACTTCTCCAGCTCCGGGAAGCCCTGCAGGGCCTGCTTCGGATTCGCCTGCTGGACCTTCTGGATGCTCTCCGGGTGGCGGTCCCATACGGCGACGCTGAAGCCGTGGTCCGCGATGTTGAGGGCCAGGCTCGCGCCCATCACGCCCATGCCCGCCACGCCGAACTGCGCCGGCTTCGTCTGTGTGCTCATCGTCCCCTCCAGAGGGCCCGCCTCACCCGTGGGCGGCGGGATCCAACATCCACTGTGTGTTCGTCACGTGCGACGCGGGCAGGGACATATCGCCCGCGAGGATGCGCCGCATGGCGTCCCGCTTGCCCTCGCCGGCCACCAGCCCCAGCACCGCCCCCGCGCCCTGGAGCACGGGGAACGTCAACGTCATCCGCCACGGCGGCGGCTTCGCGCTCTGCTCCACCGCCAGCACCCGCCGCGTGCGCTCCTGCAGGGCCGGGTGGCCGGGCATGAGGCTCGCGGTGTGGCCATCCTCGCCCACGCCAATGAGCACCACGTCCAACCGCGCGGGCAGCGTCTTCTCGTAGTCGCGCGCGGCGGCGTCGCGGTCCGTGCGCTCGCCCTGCATGCGGAACACCTGCGTGTCCGGCAGCTTCAGCGGCTCGAGCAGCGACTCCTTCACCAGCAGGTAGTTGCTGTCCTTGTGGTCCGGCGGCACGAAGCGCTCGTCCACGAAGTACACGTCCACGCGCCCCCAGGGGAGCTTGTGGTCCGCGAGCAGCCGGTACGCGGGCTTGGGCGTGTTGCCGCCCGACAGGGCCAGGCTCACGCGCGCCTTCGTCGCGAGCGCCTTCGAAAGCTCACGCGCCATCCAGTCCGCGGCCTCGCGGGCCAGTTGCTCGGAGGGAACGACGAGGGGCTGGCTCATAGCGTGGACCACCGCCGGCCGTTCTTCGCGGGCAGCGCGTCCGCGGCGTCAGGGCCCTTGCTGCCCTTGGCGTAGGTGTGGACCGTGCCGCCCGCGTCCGTCTCCAGCGCCTGGAGGATGGGCGTGATGTAGCCCCACGCCTGCTCCACGCTGTCCTGGCGCGCGAAGAGGGTGGCGTTGCCGCGCATGCAGTCCAGCAGCAGCCGCTCGTACGCCTCCGGCACGGGCTTCTTGAAGCTCTCCGCGTAGTCCATGTCCATGGTGACGCCGCCGATGTTGACGTCCTCGCCGGGGATCTTGGACTCGAAGGACAGCGCGATGCCTTCATGCGGCTGGATGCGCAGCGTGAGCACGTTGGGCTGCAGCCGCTGGCAGGTGGCGCCGCTGCCGCTGAACAGGCCGATGGGCACCGACTTGAAGTGGATGGACACCTCCGTCAGGCGCTTCTTCAGGTTCTTGCCCGCGCGCAGGTAGAAGGGCACGCCCTGCCAGCGCCACGAGTCGATGTTCATCTTCATCGCCACGTAGGTGGGCGTGCGGGAGCCCTTCTTCACGCCCTTCTCGTCCTGGTAGCCCTCGTACTGGCCCACCACCACGTGCTGGGGCACCTCGCCGCCTTCAACGGGGCGCAGCGCGCGGAAGACCTTGGTCTTCTCGTCGCGGATGTCCTCCGCGCCGAAGGACACCGGCGGCTCCATGGCGCACAGGGCCAGCACCTGGAGCAGGTGGTTCTGCACCATGTCCCGGATGACGCCCGTCTCGTCGTAGAAGCCGCCGCGGCCCTCCACGCCAATGGCCTCGGCCGCGGTGATTTCCACGTGGTCGATGTGCTGGCGGTTCCAGAGCGGCTCGAAGATGGCGTTGGCGAAGCGGAACACCAGGATGTTCTGCACCGTCTCCTTGCCCAGGTAGTGGTCGATGCGGAAGATCTGCTTCTCGTCCAGCGCCGCGCCCAGCGTCTTGTTGAGGGCCTTCGCGCTCTCCAGGTCGTGGCCGAAGGGCTTCTCGATGATGAGCCGGTGCCAGGGCTTCTGACCGGGCTGCTCCTCGCGCTTGAGCAGGCCCGCGCCGGAGAGGCTCTGGATGATCTGCGGGAACGTGGAGGCCGGCGTGGCCATGTAATAGAGCTGGTTGCCGTCCGTCTTGTGGCGCTTCGAGAGGTCCTGGAGCTTCTGGCCCAGGCGCTTGAAGGCCTCCGGGTCGTCGTAGCCGCCGGAGGCGGTCTCGATGGCCTCCACGAAGCGCTTCAACGCGGCTTCATCCAGGGGCTGCGTGCGGGCGAACTTCTTCAGGCCCTCCTTCACGTGCTCGCGGAAGGGGCCGTCCTCCAGCTTGGAGCGGCTGTAGGCGACGATGGCGAAGTGCTCGGGGAGCAGACCGGAGCGGGCGAGCTCGAAGAGGGCGGGGAATAGTTTGCGTTCGGCCAGGTCGCCCGTGGCACCGAAGAGGACCAGGGTGCAGGGGTCCGGGCGTCCCGCGCTGAACACCGGCTCGCCTTCACGGGGATGGGTTTCGATGTGAACTCCCTGCGCGTCCATGCGGTTCTCCCTCCGGGTTCGTCGGGCACCTTAAGGCGCTAATCTGGCGGCCCTGCAAGCGCATTGCAGGAGAATGATGCGGGCCTGACGTCTTGCCTGCCCCGGCGCTCGGGTGCTCCTTCGGCGTCCCTCGGACTCCCCTTGGGCTCTTTCGGAGGGCGCGCGGGCAACCGGGCCGGGCGTGAGCTGGCTGCCTGGAACGTGGTACTCCTGACGGACGGACCGGACGCCCTCGGCGTCGCGCTGAACGGAAGCTCCTCCTCTCGCATGCGCTACGTCGTCTCGCTGTGGTTCTTCGCGCTGTTCCTCATCACCGCGCCCCTCCTCTTCACGTTGGGCGCGGTGTTGTTCGTGGTGGCGTACCCGTTGGATCCGGATCGCCAGTGGCTGCACGTGCTGGTGTGCCGGTGGTGCTACGGGCTGTGGCTGCACGCGTCCCCCGGCTGGCGCGTGCGGGTGGAGGGACGGGAGCTTTTGCCCAAGGGTCCGTGCGTCTACGTCGTCAATCACCAGTCGTTCGCGGACATCCTGGCGGTGATGGGGCTGTTCACGCCGTACAAGTTCGTGGCGAAGGCGTCACTGTTCCGCACGCCGCTGGTGGGCTGGATGATGACGCTGTTGGGGTACGTGCCCATCGTGCGCGGCAGCTCCACGTCCATGGAGCAGCTCCTGGGCCCGTGCCGCCGGTGGCTCCGCAAGGGCATCCCGGTGCTCATCTTCCCGGAGGGCACCTATTCGCCGGGGGAGCTGCTGCCCTTCAAGCGCGGCGCGTTCCAACTGGCGCTGGAGGAGCACGTGCCGGTGGTGCCGGTGCTGGTGCGCGGCACGCGGGAGCTGGTGGATGGGGACGGGCCGTGGATGAGCCCTCGCGCCACCGTCACGGTGCAGGTGATGCCGGCGCTGCCGCCGGAGACGTTCGGGCCGGATTCGGCGGCCCTGGCCACGCGCGTGCGCGAGCAGTACGTGGAGGCGCTCGCGCGGGTGGGCTGAAGCGGCACGGACGGGGTAGCGTCAAGGTCATGCGCCACCTGCTCCTGTGCTGGCTCGGGGTCTGTCTGTCTTCCCCCGCGTGGGCAGGGACTCCTGCCCTTCCCACCCCGTTGCCGGAGGCGGGAATCCCCGACCCCTTGCACCTGGTGCTGGATGTGTCGTCGCTGAGGGTGGTTGAAGGGGGCACGGCGTCCTTCAGCGTGGCGTTGGCTGGCTTCTCGTTGTCCGGCGACCCGGATGAGGTGGTCACCGTCACGGTGGAGCGGACGGACGGCGACGCGGACCTCACGGTGCGGGAAGGGGCGTCGCTCACGTTCAAGCCGGCCGTCTGGGCGCCCCAGGAGGTGGTGCTGGCGGCCGCGAAGGATGCGGACAACGAGGACGGCGCGGCCACCTTCACGCTGTCCGCGCCGGGCTTGGATTCGCGCACCCTCATCGTGACGGAAGCGGATCAGGACCCGCTGGCTCCGGTCTTCACCACCGTGCCTGTCACCCAGGCCGCGTTGGGCGCCCCCTATCGGCTCAGCGTGCACGCGCGGGGACGGCCCGCGCCGACGTATGCCCTGCGCACCGCGCCTCCGGGGATGAGCCTGGATGCGCCAGGCAACCTCACGTGGACGCCTTCCCAGTTGGGGGAGGTGGACGTGGCGGTGGTGGCGAGCAATGGGCTGCAACCCGACGCGGAGCTGTCCTTCCGGCTCGTCGTGGGGCTGGATCAGCCCCCTTCGGCGCGCATCACCGCCCCGCTCCAGGGCGAACGGCTGTCAGGGCCCCTCGCCAACTTCTCCTGCGAGTGCATCGACGACGTGGGTTGTGTGCGCGCGCTGTTCCGGGTGGATGGTGTGCCTCTGGAGACCCAGGAGGGCCCGGGCCCCGTCTATTTCGCGAGCGGCTGGGACATCAGGGGGCTCGCTCGTGGAGGCCATGTCCTCCAGGTCATCGTGAGGGACTCGGCAGGACACGAGGTCGAGGCGGAGGCCGTCACCGTGTACGTCGACGGTCCCGGTCCGGACGCGGGAACGGCGGTGGATGGTGGGCCCATCCAGGTTGGGGACGAGGGCGACGACATCATCGACCCCTGGAGCTGTGACTGCGCGACCACCGGGTTGGCTCCGGCGGTGTGGATGGGGCTGGGCCTGCTGGGGCTGCGCGCCCGGCGTCGCCGGACCTGAGCGGGTTCCGCGCGCGGCGAAGGCTCAGGCGTGCTCGGAGCCGGGCAGCTCTTCGTCCAGCGAGGCCTCCGCGTGCAGCGAGGCCTGCGCCGCGTTCGTCGCGGGCGCGGCCTCGGAGACGGCGCGGGCCAGGTCGTGGGGTGCGCGGAGCAACGCCTCCAATGCGGCGGTGCTCGCGGGGACGCCACGCTGCTCCACCTGGAGCCAGCCGCCCTTGATGCTCACGCGGCGGTGGCCCTTCAGGGCCAACAGGCGCTGACGCACGCCCGGATCCAGGATGATGGGGCGCGCTTCCGGCGCCAGCCCCTCCACCTGGAAGGCCGCGTCCAGCTCCGCGTCGCCCAGCGCCTCTTCGCGCGGCGTGGCGGCGCCGGGAAGCTTGTCCTCGGGGCGCTCGTGCTCCAGCAGCAGGTCCGCGGGCAGCGCGCCCTCCAGGTCCAGCCGCAGCACCGTCACGGTGTGGCGCTTCTTGCTGCTCGCGCCGCGCTTGCCCGTGGCCAGCAGCAGCGGCCGCCCTTGGTAGCGCCCCTGCACTTCCATCCGCCGATCCGCGATGGAGAGGCCGTGCGCCTTCGCGAACACCTCCCACGCGGCGCGCTGGCGGCGCTTGAGCTGGAACAGCGTGGCGAGAACCAGGGCGCCCAGGACGAGCAGGGACGCGAGGATGCCGAGCGGAGAGAAGACACCGGAAAGCATGACGGCGCATTGTGCACTGGCCACGCGACGCGTGAACCATCAATCCGATCGCGGATGCGCCTCCGTGCGCCGGGCAGGCTTGCTGCATGGGTGCGTGGACCTGGGGGAAGGGTCGCCGCGCGCATGCAAACGTGTGGAATCCCACGTGGCTCGCGTTCTTTCACGCGCATGCGCCCGCGCGGAGTGCACGCATGGCGCAGGCCCCTCATGCCACGGGTGTGCCCCGCCGGGTCGTGCGGCCCGCGCGCGGAGGCTCCGTGGCGCGTGGGGTGGGGAGGACGGGACTCGTCGGGCAGGCCACGGATGCAAGTTCGCGGAATGACGCCCTTTTTCGACAATGTCAGAGGGGGCGGGTAAGGGAGCGGGGGCTCGCCGCTTGGAGTCGGGGATGGGACCGGGGGAGGCTGCCCGGCTCGCACCCGCCACCGGGCCACGAGGGAGGGTGAACGCCGGATGCGCCTGCTGCACACGTCGGACTGGCACCTGGGCCACACGCTGTATGACGTCTCACGCGAAGCGGAGCACGCCGCGTTCCTGACGTGGCTGTTGGAAACGCTGGAGTCCCAGGAGGTGGATGCGCTCCTGGTGGCCGGGGACATCTTCGACACGGCCAACCCCAGCGCGGAGGCGCAGGCGGCCTGGTATCACTTCATCGCGCGTGCCCGGCGCACGCTGCCGAAGCTGGACGTGGTGGTGGTGGGCGGCAACCACGACTCCGCCGCGCGCCTGGACGCGCCGGATCCGCTCTTCCACGCCCTGGGCGTGCGCGTGGTGGGCGGCCTGCCTCGCCACCGGGGCGGACTGGAGATGGAGCGGCTGGTGGTGCCGGTGCACGACGCGCGCGGGAAGGTGGGCGCGTGGGTGGCGGCGGTGCCGTACCTGCGGCCCTCGGACCTGCCATCCGTGCCGGACAGCGAAGGAGACCGGCTGGTGGAGGGCGTGCGCTCCGTGTACTCGGAGGTGCTGGACGCGGCCCGCAGGCGGCGCAGGTCCGGGCAGGCGCTGGTGGCCATGGGCCACTGTTACATGACGGGCTCGGAGCTGTCGGAGCTGAGCGAGCGGAAGATCCTGGGCGGCAACCAGCATGCGCTGCCGGTGGAGCTGTTCCCGGAGGACGTCGCGTACGCGGCGCTGGGGCATCTGCACAAGTCGCAGCGCGTGGGCGGCCGCGAGGGCGTGCGCTACAGCGGGTCTCCGCTGCCGCTGTCGCTGTCGGAGGCGCACTACCGGCACCAGGTGCTGGTGCTGGACGTGGAGGACGGAGCGCTGACGCAGGTGCGCCCGCTGTCGGTGCCTCGCACCACGGACATGATGCGGGTGCCCGCGCGGGACGCGGCGCCGCTGTCGGAGGTGCTGGAGCTGCTGGCCGCGCTGCCCGCGTGCGAGGCGGAGGCTCCGGAGTCGATGAGGCCGTACCTGGAGGTCTGCGTGTCGCTGCCCCGGCCGGAGCCGGCGCTGCGCCACAAGGTGGAGAAGGCCTTGGAGGGACGGGCGGCGCGGCTGGTGAAGCTGACGCCGTTCTACACGGGCACGGGCGGGGCTCTGGCGGACGTGCGGCCGGGGCTTTCGCTGCGTGAGCGCACTCCGGAGGACGTGTTCCTCGCCCGGTATGCGCGGGACTTCAAGGAGGCGCCTTCGCCGGGGTTGCTGGAGTCGTTCCACGCGCTGCTCACGCAGGTGCAGGAGGACGCGTCGTGAAGATCCTGGCGATTCGCGGCAGCAACCTCACGAGCTTCGCGGGGGACTTCGCGCTGGAGCTGGACCGGGCGCCGCTGGACCGGCTGGGGCTGTTCGCCATCTCCGGCGCGACGGGGGCGGGCAAGAGCACGCTGCTGGATGCGCTGTGTCTGGCGCTGTTCGACCGCACGCCCCGGCTGGGCGGACCCAGCAAGGTGCTGGTGGGCCGGGCGGACGAGGAGGAAGAGGCGCGACTGTCGGCGTACGACGTGCGCGGCATGCTGCGGCGCGGGGCGGGTAAGGGCCATG
This sequence comes from Corallococcus sp. AB032C, assembly GCF_003668935.1. Lineage (NCBI taxonomy): Bacteria > Pseudomonadati > Myxococcota > Myxococcia > Myxococcales > Myxococcaceae > Corallococcus > Corallococcus sp. AB032C. The sequence goes on from NZ_RAWP01000002.1 coordinate 137,082, forward strand.
CGGAGGTGGACTTCCTGGGCAAGGATGGGCGGCGCTACCGGGCTCGGTGGAACGTGTGGCGTGCGCGTGAGCGCGCGGAAGGGAGATTCCGGCCGCAGGAGCTGAGCCTGACGGACGTGGTCTCGGGGCAGCTGTTCGGCCGCACCAAGGGCGAGGTGCTCCACGCGATCCAAGAGCGGCTGGGGCTGTCGTTTGATCAGTTCCGGCGCTCGGCGCTGCTGGCGCAGGGGGAGTTCGCGGCGTTCCTGCGCGCGGACGCGAACGAGCGCGCGGAGCTGCTGGAGCGGATGACGGGCACGGAGGTGTACAGCCGCGTGTCCATCGCCGCGCACGAGAAGAACGCGAGGGAGCAGGAGGAACTCAAGCGGCTGTCGCTGGGGCTCGCGGCCATCGCGCTGATGTCGGACGCGGATCGCGAGAGTGTGCGCGTCCAACTGGGCGAGGAGGAGGCGGCGCGGGTCCGCGAGGAGACGCGGTCGCGCGAGGCGGAGGCGGCCCGGTCCTGGTACGCGCAGCGCGCGGAGTTCGTGGGGCAGGAGCAGCAGGCCGAAAGCGCCGTGGCCCGGGCGGAGTCGGAGCGGGAGGAGGCGGCGCCTCGCGAGGCGCTGCTGGAGTCGGTGCGCGCGGCGGAGGGCTTCCGCGCGGTGGTGTCGGCGGTGGAGGCCGCGGAGCAGGGCTGCGTGAGGGCGGAGGCCGAGCAGCTGGAGCGGGCCTCGCAGGCGGAAGCGGCGCTCGCGGCGGCGGCGGCGCAGCGGCAGGTGCGGATGCAGGCGGAGGCCGCGCGGGCTGCGGCGCTGGATGCGGAGGCGTCGGTGCGTCCGGCGCTGGAGGAGGCCGCGACGCTGGATACGCGCCGCGCGGAGGCGGAGCGCGAGGCCCGTGAGGCCTCGGAGTTGGCGAAGCAGGCGAAGACCGCGGAAGCGTCAGCCCGAGACGCGCTGGAGCTGGTGCAGACGGCGGAAGCGAAGGCCCAGGTGCTGGTGGACGCGGCCGAGGCGTGGCGCGTGTCGCATGCGAGCTGGGAGTCCCTGGCCACGGAGTGGCCCCGCTGGCAGCGCGAGCTGGAGCGCTTCGCGGGGGCGCTGAAGGACGAACAGTCGGCGGGCGCGGACGCGGACCGGTTGGGGAAGGACGCGGACCGTCTGGGCAACGAGGCCCAGTCGTGCCGCGAGGAACACCAGGGCGCGGTCGAGTCGGAAGCGCAGGCGCAGGCCCTGGCGACGCACGCGGAAGCCGCGCTGGGCGAGGATGGCGGCGCGGCGAGGCGGGCGCTCCGGGATGCGCTGCTGGCGCGACAGGATGTCCTGGGGGCGCTGACGCTCGCGGGTGAAGGCGCTCGGGCGGAGGGCACGGCGGAAGGTGACGCGGCGGCGGAGGTGAAGGCGCACCGCGAGGTTTCCCAGCGCGCGGCGGAGGAGGCGAAGGACGCGGCGGCGCGGCGGGCGACGCAGGAGGCGATGCTCCACGAAGCGCGGCGCGCGCAGTCGCGCGCGGAGGCGACGCAGGGGCTGGCTTCGCACCGGGCCGCGCTGCACGAAGGTGAGCCGTGTCCGCTGTGCGGCGCGCTCGAACATCCGTATGCCCGGGCGGCTTCCGCGCTGGAGGGGCTGGTCTCGGAGGCCGCGGCCCGGGTGCTGGAGTTGGAGTCCGCGCGGGATGCCGCGGCGAAGCAGGAGAGCGCGGCGAGCGTGCGGCAGGCGACCGCGGGCACGGCAGCGACCCAGGCCGAAGCGCGGCGCGACACCGCGGCCCGCAAGCGCACGGCGCATCGTGAAGCTTGGCGCGCGGCGCGCGAACGGTGGACCCGCGCGGTGCACGCCGAACAGGATGCCAGTGCCGCTGCATCGCCTCCCGAGGACGCGGAGGCCAACACCGCCCAGGCGTGGATCCGCTCGGCTCAGGAAGACGTGCGCGCGCGGCTCGCGACCCTTCGTGACGAAGAGGCTTCCGCGGAAGCCCGCGCCAGCGCCGCTCGCGAGGCCCGGGCCCAACTGGAGACCCGGCGCACCCGGCGCGAAGGCGCGGCCGATGCCCTGCGCAAGGCCGAGGACTCCTGGTCCCGCGCGTCCCAGTCCCACCGGGATGCGCTGCTTCGCCGGGACACCGCCCGCGATGCCCGCGAGCGCGCCCTCACCGAAGTGTCCCCTCCGTTCGCCAGCGAGGAGGTCACCTGGAAGGACAAGCTCGCCGCGGACCCCGCGCGCTTCCAGGGCCAGTGCCTGGCGCGCGTGACGAAGTGGCGCGAGAAGCTCGCGGAGCTGGAGGCCTCTCGCAAGCGCCTGGAGGAACAACAGGGCCTGCGTGCCCGTGAAGAAGTCCGCCTCCAGTCCCGGCACGAGGACGCGGAGACCGCTGCCCACCGCGCGAGCCTCAAGGACACGGCCTTCCAGGATGCGTCCAGGGCCCGCGCCCGGCTGCTCCAGGGCCGCCCCACGCAGGAGGTGCGCGCGGAGGTCCAGGCGCGTGTCGACGCCGCCCAGGCCACCTACGAGCGCGCCCGTGAGGACTCCGAAGCCCTCCAGCAGGCGGAGAAGGTGGCCACCGCCCGCGCCGAGGACGCCGTGCGCCTGCGCACCGAGGCCGCCCGCACGCTCGACAGAGCCCAGGCCGTTCTCGAGGAGCGCCTCGCCGGTCACGGCACCACCCTGGAGCAGCTCAAGGCCCTGCTGTCGCGTGGCGCCGCCTGGTGCGACTCGGAGGCTCGCGCGCTCAACGCCCTGCGCGAGTCCGTGGCCCAGGCCCGCGCCGTCCTCGTGGAGCGCCGCGAGCGCCGCGTCCGCCATGAGGACTCCGGGCTTCCCTCGCTCGCGGAAGCCGACGTCGCGGAGCTCTGCGAACGCCTGCGCATCGACGTCGAGGTGCGCCGCCGCGCCGAGGCCCTGCTGGGCGCGAAGCTGGACCACGACGACGCCTCCCGCGCACGTCATGGCGCGGAGGCCCGGGCCCTGGAGCTGCGCCGCGCCGACGCGGAGGTGTGGAAGACGCTGGGCGACCTCATCGGCTCGCACGACGGAAAGAAGTTCAAGGTCTTCGCCCAGAGCCTCACCCTGGACGCGCTGCTCCTGCACGCCAACGCGCACCTGCGCGAGCTGGCCCGCCGCTACCGCCTGGAGCGCGTGCCCGGCCACGACCTGGACCTCCAGGTGGTGGACGGCGACATGGGCGACGAGGTCCGCAGCGTGGCCAGCCTCTCCGGCGGCGAGAGCTTCCTTGTGTCGCTCGCGCTCGCGCTCGGCCTGGCCTCGCTGTCGTCGGAGACGACGCAGGTGGAGACCCTCTTCATCGACGAGGGCTTCGGCACCCTGGATCCGGAGACGTTGGAAGTCGCGCTCGCCACGCTCGACGCGCTCCAGGCCACCGGCCGCCAGGTGGGCATCATCTCCCACGTGAGCGGGCTCGCCGAGCGCATCGGCGTGCAGGTGCGCGTGGTGAAGCAGGGCGGCGGCCGCAGCAAGCTCGTCGTCGAAGGCGACGCGGGGATCATCGCGCCCTCGGATCAACAGGTGGCGTGACGCCAGGGCCGGGGACTCACGTCCCGGCCTTCAGCCCGTCACCGGCTCCGCGCCCATCAGGCCGCGCACCACCGCGGCCACGGCCAGCGGCGTCGCCACGCGGTCGTCGCTCAGCGCCGCCAGTGCCCGCGCGAACTGCTCCGCGGAGGAGAAGCGCTGCGACGGGTGCGGCGCGAGCGCCCGGTCCAACACCAGCGCCAGCGGATCCGACACCTCCGGCGCCACCATGCGCACGGGCGTCAACCGCAGGCCCCGGATGGAGGCTTCCACCTCCTCGGCCGTCCCTTCCTCGTAGGGCGACTCCAGGGACAGCAACTCGTACAGCAGCACCGCCGCCGCCCACAGGTCCACCGCGACGGAGACCTCGCCCGCCAGGAGCTCCGGCGAGCGGTAGTTCTGCTTGCCCACCCGCCGCAGATCCACCTCCAGCCCCGCGCGCGAGCGGGCCACGCCGAAGTCCGCCAGCTTCACCTCTCCGCCGCGCGACAGCAGCACGTTGTGCGGAGACACATCGCAGTGCACCACCGCCAGCGGCAGGCCCTTGGCGTTCGTGGCCTTGTGCGCGTACGCCAGCGCCTCCAGCACGTGGCGCACCATCATCACGGAGATGTCGATGGGCAGCTCGATGCGCCGGCGCCGGCACTGCGCCAGCACGCGCCCCAGGTCCGTGCCGTCCACCAGCTCCAGCGCCAGGTAGGGCCCGTCCGCCAGCTCGCCGTACTCCCGGAAGCCCACGATGTGCGGATGATCCAGGCACCGTGCCAGCTCCGCCTCATGAAAGAGCTGCTCGCGCGCTTCCGGGTCCCGCAGGCGCTCCGGTCGCACGCGCTTGAGGGCCATCTCCTCGCCCACATAGGGCCCCTGGATCATCTTCGCGCGGAACACCTCCGCGTTGCCGCCGCGTCCCAGCCGCGACAGCAGCTGGAAGCGGCCCAGGTCGCGCGGCCATTCCTGTGTCGGGTCTTCCTCCAACGTCACGCCTTCTCCCCGGCCAGGCTGGCCAGATACCCGTCCAACGTCGCGGAGAAGGTGGCGTCGTCGCTCAGGAAGGCAAGCCCCACGCCCCCGGTGTACTGCTCGTCCACCACGTGCACCACCAGCGCCTCGCCCTGCAGCCGCTGGCCGTTGGGCAGCTTCACGTCCACGATGACGACGCTGTCTTGCGGCGGGCGGTGCGCCGTGCGCACGAAGAGGCCTCCGTTGCTGATGTTCAGCGCGTGCTCGCGCACGAAGTCCAGCTCCGTGCGGAACTCCATCTCCAGCTTCACCGCGAAACGCCGGGCGCGGCGCTGGGAGTCATCGCCGGATGATACGGGGGACGGCGCGGGCGGATCCGACGGCGATGGTTGCTCGGACGCTCCGGTCTCCGGCGCGCCTCCACTTTCGGTGGGAGCAGCCTGGGGCGCGGGCGGTGCCTCCGATGGCGGTGGAGTCTTCGGCGCTGACGGAGCGGGCAGGGGACCTCGCGCGGCCAGATCCTCCAGGTGCTGCCGCAGCTCCTGTGCGGCCTGCGTGCGCTCGTTGCCGGCGAAGGGCGTGCCGCCTGACAGCGTGCGCGAGCGCAGCGCATCCCGCTCCGCCTTGGGCAGCCGCCACAGCTCCACGAACGTGCCGCCGCTCTTGCGGACCTCCTCGCCCAGCCGCTCCACCGCCGCGCGCGGATAGCCCGGCACCTCCACCTTCACCTCCAGCGCGCCGGCCTCGTCGCGAAACGCCACCACGAGTTGCATCGACTGCGCGGACGGCAAGAGCGCGCCCAGGCCCTCCACGACGGCTGCCGCCTTCTCAGGCGAAGCCGCTTCCCCCCATACCGCCGCAAGACCGAACACAGGCACGGGGCGGACGATAACCGAGCCCTCCTGTCCCCCGTAAAGACAGTGCAGTCGGAAACAGGCGACAGTGGTGAACGCCAAGTTTACGAATCGTGATTCCTCCTCCTCCCCAGGGCGCACCTACATCGGAATCAGGCGCGCATCCCTCTATGCTGCGGGTGTTCTCCGTAACCCCCCTTCCCGGAGTGCTGACCCGTTATGCGCAATTGGATCCGACTCTTCTCCGGCACGCTGCTTGCCGCCACGCTCATGGCGGGGTGTGGCGGCTCCGACCCGGACCCCGGCCCTGGCCCTGATCCCATCCCCACCGACGGAGGCTCCGACGCAGGCGTCGTCGATGCGGGCTTCGATGCCGGCTATGTCGAGGACGCCGGCGTCATCGTCGACCCGGACCCCGACCCCGGCGAAGTCCCCGTCAACCCGTATGATCCGAACAACGCCACGAAGGACTCGGACTGCGACGGCCTGACGGACCAGGAGGAGTTCTCCACGGTCTACGCCGGCGGCCTGAAGACGCACCCCGGCCTGCGCGACACGGACGGCGACGGCATCCGTGACGGCGTGGAGGTGGGCCGCACGTCCAGTGTCAGCACGGACCCGAACTGCAACTTCCGCGCGGACCAGGACCCGACGACGCGCACCTCGCCGGTGAAGGCGGACACGGACGATGACGGGCTGCCGGACGGCCTGGAGGACGCCAACCGCAACGGCAAGCGCGACCTCACGGAGACGGACCCCAACACGGCGGACTCCGACGGTGACGGCATCCCGGACGGCGTGGAGGACGCGAACAAGAACGGCTCCGTGAGCCCCGGCGAGACGGACCCCCGCCTGCGCGACACCGACGGCGACGGCCTGCCGGACGGCCTGGAGAAGCAGACGGGCACGGATCCGCTCAAGCCCGACTCGGACGGCGACACCTGTTCGGACGGCGCCGAGGACGTGAACAAGAACGGCAAGGTGGACCCGGGCGAGACGGATCCGCGCAAGGCGGACTGCGCCGCGTCCATCCCCGACGCGGACTTCGACGGCATCCCGGACTCCGTCGAAATCGCCACCGGCACCAATCCGAACAACGCCGACACGGACGGCGACGGCGTGGCGGACGGCGTGGAGGACACGAACAAGAACGGCCGCGTGGACTCCGGTGAGACCGACCCGCGCCTGACCGACACCGACTGCGACGGGCTCCAGGACGGCGCCGGCCGCAACGGCTTCCTCGGTGAGGACCCCAACTCCAACGGCCAGGTGGACCCCGGCGAGACGGACCCCACCAACCCGGACACCGACGGCGACGGCCTGCTCGACGGCGTGGAGCGTGGCGTGACCACGGCCGCGGCCCCGCGCAACAACTGCGGCTACGTGGGCGACGCGGACCCCACGACGAAGACGGACGCCAACAAGCCGGACACGGACGGCGATGGCATCCCCGACGGCGCGGAGGACTCCAACCAGAACGGCAAGGTGGACCCCAACGAGCTCAACCCGCTGGATCCCACGGACGGCGCGGCCAACACGCCCGCCGGCAAGGCGTGCAGCGTGCAGAACCTGCGCACGGTGACCTTCAAGGAGGACAGCGGCGCGGACCTCCGGCTCGCGCTGCCCAACACGTTCAAGGACGCCAACCTCCTCAACCTGAAGGCCAACGGCCAGACCGTGGGCGTGATGGGCTATGACGACACGAAGCAGGTGACGTTCATCGCGTACAAGCGCGCTCCGCTGAGCGGCTCCACCACGCCCTCGACCGACGAGTCGGGCATCCGCACCGGCACGCCGCTCCTGGCGCCGGCGGACGTGGAGTTCACGCAGACGTTCACCACCTGGGACGGCTTCCCCGCGGCGGTCTCCCGCTACGGGCTCGCCGGCACGACGGAGCTGAAGTCGTTCACCAACTCGCTGGCGCGCCAGCTGGTGCCCAACAGCACGGAGACGCTCGGCGGCACGGCGGGCATCAACGGCCCGTTCAAGATCCAGGCGCAGTACGTGCACCGCTCCAACGCGAGCGTGGTGGTGGTGCTCGCCATCACGCCGGCGGCCCGCTACAACGAGTCGGCCACGGGCAGCCTCTTCACCATGGCGGACACGGCGGGCGGCTCCGCGCTGGCGCAGTTCGGCGACGCGGACGCGGTGCAGTGCGAGGTCTTCACCGGCAACACGGCCGTGGTGGACTTCCTCTTCGTGGTGGACGACTCCGGCTCCATGGCGTCGTCGCAGACGTCGCTGGCGAACGCGGGCACGGCGGTGGCCAACAAGCTGGGCAACGCGACGCTGGACTGGCGCGTGTCCATGGTGACCACCAGCTACACGGTGGGCAACAGCGCCAACCGCAACATCATCCGTCCCTTCACCACCAACATCGACCAGTTCAAGGCGTGGCTGACCCAGAACGCGGTGTGCAACAACAGCGTGTGCGCCGTGAAGGGTGGCACCACCCAGAACCCCACGTACACGCCGCTGCCCAACACCACCTGTACGGCCAACACCAACTGCTGGGTGGCCCTGGGCGGTGACGGCAGCGAGCGTCCGCTGGAGGCCGCGCGCAAGGCCATCAACGACATGGCCGCGTCCACGGGCGGCCCGGAGACGAAGATCCGTCCGGGCGCCAAGGTGGTGGTGGTCATCCTCACGGACGTGAAGGACCAGTCCACGGACACGGTGGCCAACTACTCCGCGTACTTCCTCAACACTGGCACCGTGTCCGGCACCACGAAGAACCCCACGAACCAGTCCATCCAGGTGCACGGCATCATCTGCCCGCCGGACGGTTCCCCGTGCTACGCGGGTGAGGACAACAAGATCCCGCGCCACCTGGACGTCATCCAGGCCACGGGCGGCGTGTCCGGCAGCATCCGGGACAACACCTCCATCACCAACACCATCAACGCCATCGTGGACAGCGTCATCGCGTCGGTGGGTTACCGCACGCTCAAGCCGCCGATTGGCGCGTCGCTGAAGGTCGCGGTGGATGCGGTGGTGGATCCGGCCATCTGCCCCAGCATCGGGGACCTGCCGCGCAGCCGCACCAACGGCTTCGACGTGGACGGCATCAACCGCACCGTGTCCTTCTACGGCGCGTGCCGTCCGAAGGAGTCCGGCAAGACGCAGGCCGCGCTGTCGTACCGCTACTGGATCGACCGCACGGTCAAGCCGGACGGCAACCCGCCGCCGTGCGCGTCCGACACGCAGTACTACGACCCGAACGACCCGGACTTCTGCAAGGGCAAGCTCGCTTGCAACCGCACCACGGACAAGTGCGAGTGCCCGGCGGACTGCGGTGGCACGGCCCCCGCCGGCCAGGTGTGCAACACCGACCGCGCGGTGTGTGACTTCACCTGCGCCCAGGACTGCGGCGGCACGTGCGGCACCTTCGAGACGTGCAACACGAACTCCTGCACGTGCAGCTGCGTGCAGTCCGCGACCTGCGCCGCGGGCTACAAGTTCGACAACAACGCCTGCGGCTGCGTCTGCGACACGGGCGCGCTCAACTGCGGCACCGGCTACGGCGCGGACCCCGGTCTGTGCGCCTGCGTCTGCAAGCCGGACTGCGGCGGCTGCGCGCCGGGCTTCACGTGCAACGTCAGCGCGTGCGTCTGCGAGAAGCCCATCGGCTAGTCGGAAATGAAAACGCGCTCCCGGTGCCTCATGGACCGGGAGCGCGGCGCTGAATCCGAAGCCCCCGCTCCGCGACGCCCCCTCACGGGGGAAGCGGGCCGGGGGCTTCTTCTTTTCCCGCTACTTCATCGCGGCCAGGTTCCCCAGGCTCGGAGGTGCGCTGGCGGCGCGGTACACGGGGTAGAGGCCCAGGCGCTCGTCCCAGGTCGGGTGGCGCTCGGCGAAGAAGCGCAGGCGGGCGCGCGGGTCCTTGGCGAAGCCCGCGTCCTTCAGGCGCTCCTGGAACGCGGCCTTCACCGCGGGGTCCTTCGCCAGCAGCTCGCGGGCGTAGGGCTCCAGCACGTAGTCCTCGATGTACTCCTTCTGCTCGAAGTGGGCGTTGAAGAAGCCCCACGACAGGAGCGAGTCCGGCCCCGCGGGCTCGAAGAGGTGCGCCACCAGCTGCACGTTCTTCTGCGCCACCGGCACGTAGAGCGTCCCCACGGGCAGGTCCTGCGTGTCCGGCTTCCACTCGCCATTCGCGGTGAGGCCCTGGTGGCCTTCGTTGGAGCGCACCTGGAACTGGAAGTCCTTCGAGTGGAACGACTCCACCTTCGCCGCGGGCACCGCGCGGGTGAGGCGCTGGAACGCGATACCGTGCGCGGTCAGCTTCGGCGCGATCCACGCGGCGTGCGCGGCGGACACCAGGTAGCCGCCCTCGGGCAGCTTCGCGGTGACGGCGGGCTCCACGTCCGGCAGGTACGGCACCCTCCACGTCTGGGGCTGCGTGTCGTCGTAGCGGATGTACGGCTGGCCGGAGATGTCCGACGGCAGGCGCTCGTAGGCGTAGCCCTTGAACGCAATCGCCTCGCGCTTGGGCGTGTTCTTCCAGCCGAGCACCACCTCACGCACCTCGCCGGCCACGGCCTTCTGGTCCTCCGCCTTCACGGCGGCCAGGAGCGCGGCGCCGTCGCGGGACACGAGCTTCAAGAGGCCCTCCAGCACGTCGCGGGTGGCCTTCACGCGCTGCGCGTAGTTCTTCCAGGAGTGCGTCTCCACGAGCACGCCGAAGCGGTGGTGGACGGACCAGAAGGCATGGCTGAAGCGCGGCGGGGGGACGCCGTAGGCGAAGCCGCTGGTGGGGTCGTCGTCCACGAGGAAGGACGGGTAGAAGCGCAGCGGCTGGTGCCCTTGGGTGGTGAGGCCGGTGAAGAGCTCGTCCACCAGCTTCGTGCCCAGCGCCTGAAGCGCGGGCGGGCCGGACTTCTGGGGCTCCAGGCCCACGGACACGTCGGGTTCGAACTTGGCGCCGTCGGTGACGTGCAGGTCCACGTAGACGAGCGGGTCCCACGCGTTGAGGTACTTCAAGAGCAGCACCATCTCCGGTGCGTCCGCCTTCACGTAGTCGCGGTTGAGGTTGAAGTTCTGGGCGGTGACGCGGAAGCCCATCTCCTCCGGGCCCACCTGGTTGGGGCGGTGGTTGGGGTTGAAGCGCTCGTGGCCGTCCACGTTGAAGACGGGGACGAAGACGGCGGTGACGCCCTTGAGCAGGTCCGGCATGGACGCCCGGTTCTGGAGCGCGTCGCGCAGGAGCCAGAAGCCCGCGTCCTTGCCGTCGATTTCACCCGCGTGGATGCCGCCCTGGAAGAAGACGACGGGCCGCCCCTTCTTGCGCGCGGCGTCCGCGGTGAGCGTGCCGTCCTGGCTGACGACGAGCGCCACCATGGGGCGGCCCTCCGGCGTGGTGCCCAGCGTGTCGCAGCGGGCCTTGCCGGGGAACGCCTTGGGGAAGGCGCGGCAGAGGCTCTCTGCTTCCGCGTAGCGGCCGGTGCGCTTCCAGCCGCTCTGCTCGGAGACAGTGGTGAGAGGGGGAGGGGCCTGCGTGAGGACCAGGGCTGCGAGGGTGGGCAGGAGCATGCCCGCTTGAGACCACAAGCCCCGCCAGCGCTCAACCTTGCCGCACGGTGTGTGTGCCGCCCACCGGCAGCACGTGCACGCGGTCGCGCGGCCAGCCCCGGCGCAGCCACTCCGCGTCCAGGCGGGCGGGCGGCTCGTCCAACGGCTCGTCCGTGAGCTTGAACGTGCCCCAGTGCATGGCGAAGAAGGCCATCGCGCCCAGGTCCTCGAAGGCCTGCACCGCCTCCTCCGGGTTCATGTGCTGCAGCCGCATGAACCACGCGGGGTCGTAGGCGCCAATGGGCAGCAGCGCCGCATCCAGCTTGGGGAACCTGGCGCCAATCTCCTTGAAGCCCTGGAAGTAGGCGGTGTCGCCGGAGTGGTAGACGCGCGCGCTGGAGCCCTCCACCACGAAGCCGCCCCAGAGCATCTGGTTGGCGTCGTTGAGGCCACGGCGGCTCCAGTGCTGGGACGGCACGTAGTGCACGCGCACGGGTCCCACCTGGGTGGACTCCCACCAGTCCAGTTCGTGGAAGGGCAGGCCCTGGCCCTGGAACACCGGCGCGTGGCCCAGGCCGGTGACGATGCGGGCGCCCACCTGCTTGAGCGTGGGCAGGTCCAGGTGGTCGTAGTGGTTGTGGGACACCAGGCTCGCGTCGATGCGCGGCAGCTTTTCCACCGGCACGCCGGGCGGCACGTTGCGGCGGATGACGACGTTGATGGCGTCGCGCAGCACCGGGTCGATGAGCAGCGACACGCCATCCAGCTGCACCAGCCAGCTCGCGTGGCCCAGCCACGTCAGGCGGGCGCCCTCGCCCGGAGCGGGTGGGGTGGCGAGCACCGTCAGGTCCGGCTCCACGTGCGGCACGACCGCGCGCGCGGGCGAGCTGCGGCGCTTGCCCGTGAGCTTGTCCGTGACGGCCCACTTGAGGACGCGGGTGAAGGCCTGCGGTCCGCTGCCATCCAGGTTCTTGAAGCGCATCGCCATCAGTGGCTCCCGGCAACGGGTGTCCCCCAAAGGTGGGCCCGCGCCGCCTCGTGCGAGTCATGCTCGGCCGGAGGGGAGGGGCGCAAGGGGAATGCGGTCCGGACCGCCTGGGGAGGACATGCGCCAGGCGCGGGCGAAAAGGGGCGCGCGCCGTATAAGAGGGCTTCCCATGGGACCTGTCTCCGGCACCACGACCCGCAGGGTGTTGCTCGCGTTCGGCGCGCTGGTGGCGCTGTTCGCGGCGGCGTCGGGCTATGCGCTCGGCCGGCTGGCGGACATCCACGAGGGCACGCGTGCGCTGCGCGAGGTGGGCGGCCGCGCGCGGGAGGCGCGGGAGCTGGCCACGGCGGTGAGGGACCAGTATGCGCACCTGGCGCACACCATCATCCTGGGCAACGACAGCCACCGGCGCTTCCACACCGAGGCCCGCGCCCGCGTGGAGGCGCTGACGCGGCGGCTGGCGGAGCACGCGCGCGACGCGGAAGAGCGCGCGGCGGTGGCGGACATCCAGGCGTCGGGCGACGCGCTGGACACGCTCTACCGGGACACGCTCCTGCCCGCGGTGATGGCGAAGGACGCGGGCGCGGTGGAGGCGGCGCATGGGCGCGCGCTGGAGTGGGTGTCGCGCATCCAGGCGCGGGTGGACGCGCTGACGGCGGACTCGGACGCGTCCATGGACGCCTTCGAGTCGCACGTGGGCGCGGTGGAGCGAGACAGCTTCCGCTGGGCGCTGCTGCTGTTGGGTGGGGCCACGCTGTTCGCGGCCGGGGTGGGCGTGTACATCGGCAACGCGGTGGCGCGGCTCGTCCAGCACGAGAAGCTGGCGGGCATTGGCCGGCTGGCGGCGGGCGTGGCGCATGAAATCAACAACCCGCTGGGCGTCATCCTCGGCTACGTGCGGCTGTTGCAGCGGCGGGCGGAGGGAACGCTCGCGGAGGACCTGCGCGTGGTGGAGGAGGAGGCGGTGCGCTGCCAGGACATCGTGGAGGGACTGCTGGACCTGGCGCGTCCGGGCCGCGGGCCACGTGAGCCGGTGGCGCTGCGCGACGCGTGCGAGGAGGTCGTCTCCCGCCTGCGTGAAGCCACCCGCCTGGGCACCGTGAGCGTGGACGTGCACGGCGAGGGCACCGCGTGGGTGCAGGCGCCCCGGCTGCGGCAGGTGCTGCTCAACCTGGTGAAGAACGCGGCGGAGGCCGCGGGCGAGGGAGGACGGGTGGAGGTGCGCATCGCGGTGGACGCGGACGGGAGCGCGCGCGTGGCGGTGTCGGACTCGGGGGCCGGGGTGACGCCGGAAGCGCGGGCCCGGCTGTTCGAGCCCTTCTTCACGACGAAGCCCTCCGGCACGGGGCTGGGGCTCGCGGTGAGCCAGGCCATCGCGGAGGCGCACGGCGGCCGCATCGACGTGGACTCCGGGGCCCTGGGCGGCGCGCGCTTCACGCTGTCCCTGCCGTCTCCATCGCGCGTACAGGAGGCTGCGGCATGAGCGGCGCGAAGCCTGCGGTCCTGGTCGTGGACGACAAGGAGAACATGCTCAAGCTGTTCGCGCGCATCCTCGGGGACGCGTACGCGGTGACGACCGCGCCCGACGGTGTGCAGGCGCTGGCCCTGGTCTCCGCGCGCACGTTCGACGTGGTCGTCACGGACATCCAGATGCCGGGCGCGGACGGGTTCACGGTGCTGCGCGAGGTGAAGCGGCGCGCGCCGGACACGGAGGTCGTCCTCGTCACCGCCTACGCGAGCATCCCCAAGGCCGTGGAGGCCATCAAGGACGGCGCATACGACTACCTGTCCAAGCCCTTCGACCCGGACGAGGTGGCCCTGGTGGTCGCCCGTGCCCTGGAGCGCCAGCGCCAACGGCGGGATGCACAGGGACTCGCTGCCCGCGTGGCGCGCATGCCGGACTTCCACGGCCTGCGTGGCACCAGCACCGCGCTCCAGAAGACGCACGCGCTGCTCGCGCAGGTGGCGGCGCGCGACCTCACCGTGGTGCTCACCGGCGAGACGGGCACCGGCAAGGAGCTGGCCGCCCGCGCGCTTCACCGCGAGAGCCCTCGCCGCGACAAGCCCTTCGTCGCGGTGAACTGCGGCGCGCTGCCGGCGGAGCTGGTGGAGAGCGAGCTCTTCGGCCACGCGAAGGGCGCCTTCACGGGCGCGACCGGCGCGAAGGCTGGCCTCTTCGAGGAGGCCCACGGTGGCACGCTCTTCCTGGACGAAGTGGGCGACCTGCCGCTGCCCGTGCAGGTGAAGCTCAACCGCGCGCTCCAGGAGAAGGAGATCCGCCGCGTGGGCACCACCACGCCGGTGACGGTGGACGTGCGCGTGGTGGCGGCGACGCACCGGGACCTGGCGCAGGAGGTGGCGCAGGGGCGCTTCCGCGAGGACCTCTACTACCGGCTGGGCGGCGTGACGGTGCGGATGCCCGCCCTGCGCGAGCGCCGCGAGGACATCCCGCTGCTCGCCATGCACTTCCTTGCTGGCGCGAACCGGCCGGAGCTGGAGGGCTTCACGCCCCCGTCACTCCAGGCGCTCACCGCCGCGCCCTGGCCCGGCAACGTGCGGCAGCTGCAGAACGCGGTGGCGCGCGCGGTGGCGGTGGCGGCGGGCCCCCGAATCACTCCGGAGGACCTGCCGCCCGAGCTCACCTTGGCCCGTACCTCCGCGGCCCCGGGGCCGCTGCCAGCGGAGGCACTGGCGAAACAGCCCTACCGCGAGGCAGTGGACCGCGTGCGCGACGCCGTGTCGCGCGACTACCTCACCGCGCTGATGCAGGAGTTCTCCGGCAACGTCACCCACGCGGCCGAGCGCGCGGGCATGGAACGCGAGAGCCTGCACCGCCTGCTCAAGCGCTATGGCGTCCGCACGGAGGACTTCAAGCGCGGCGACTGAGGCTTCAGCGGGGCTCGTGCTCGGAGAGCACCTTGTCCAGCGCCTCCGCCTGCGCGCGGACGTCCGCGTCGGTGTCCTTCGCGGCCTTGGCGGCGTGAGCGCGGGCCTTGGCGGCCTCCGTCTTCGCCAGGGCCATGGCCATACACAGGTTCGCCTTGGGGTGATCCGGAGTTGCGTCCAGCGCGGGCTTGAGGACGGCCGCGGCCTGGGCGTCTTCCTGCTTCTCCAGGTGATACATGGCCAGGGCACAGGCCGGATCCACCGCCGAGGGCTCCTGCTTCAGCGCCTCCTGCAGCAGCTCCGTGGCGAAGCCGCGCTGGTTGTGCCCGTCCATCGCGAACGCCATGGCGGTGAGCTCCTCCACCGAAGCGTCCCCCTGCTTCTTCGCCTGCTCGACCAGACGCTGCGCGTTCTCGAAGTTGCCGGCGCGCAGTTCCTTGATTCCTTCGGAATACGGGTAGCTCTTCACGGTGTCTCCCAGTGCACCACGCGGTGCGTTGCACGCATTCTGCGCGACTTTGGTCGGGGGGCCGCAACTTTGGGGCGGCGGTTTCCGAAAAATCGAGAAGACTTCTCCCCCAGGCCCCCCATGATCATCCGCAACTCGCCCGTCCGCCAGCCGCAGGCCTCCTCCGGTACGGAATCCACCGCCGCGCGCCCCGCCGCCCCTGCCGCGCGCAACGTGGTGAAGGACTCCTTCTCCCCTGGCACCACCGCCGCCCAGCGCACGGGCGCCATCAGCAAGGCGCCCCCGGGCGACCACGGCAAGCTGATGAACGAGTACCTCACCGGCGCGCGCCCGCCTCCGGCGGACTTCGAGCAGGTGATGGGCTACAAGCCCTACGCCATCCAGACGCCGCACGGCCAGCGCATGCAGGATCCGCTCGGCTACGCCTCTGTCCCCGGCCAGATTGGCCCGGTGAAGGAGTTCGACAAGGCGGCCAAGACGCACGACTACGGCTACGACCTGCTGCGTTACTACGACCGCAAGGGCACGCCGCTGAAGCCGGAGGCCCGCAAGGCCGCGGACGCGCAGTTCCGCCAGGACATGTTCGACTACGCGAACGACCAGAAGGGCACGCTGTCGAAGTTCAAGTACCGTGCGTGGGCGCAGATCTACGCCACCGCGGTGGAGCTGAACTCGGTGCGCCAGGGCAACGGCCCTCCGTAGTCGTCAGGGAGTCGCATGGAGGCTGAAGGGCCAGACGCAGGGCTGCCCCCGGACCGCGAGGACGTGGTGGCGGCGCTCCTGGCCCATCAGCGCCGCTTCCTCGCCTTTGTCGAGCGGCGCGTGGGCAGCCGGGCCGTCGCGGAGGATCTCTTCCAGACGGCCTTCGCCCGCACCCTGGAGAAGGGCGGAGCGCTGAAGGACGGCGAGGGCGCGGTGGCGTGGTTCTACCGCCTGCTGCGCAACGCCCTGGTGGATCACCACCGCCGGCAGGCCGCGGAGGGACGCGCGCTGGAGGTGGAGGCGCGCGACGCGGACTCCACCACCGAGGACCCGGAGCTGAAGGGCGCGGTGTGCGCGTGCCTCGCGGACCTGCTGCCCACGCTCAAGCCCCAGTACGCCCAGCTCGTGCGCCAGGTGGACCTGGAGGGGCGAGCGGTGCCGGACGTGGCGCGCGAGGCAGGCATCACCCCCAACAACGCGGGCGTGCGGCTGCACCGTGCGCGGCTCGCGCTCAAGCGTTCGCTGGAGCGCGGTTGCGGCGCGTGCGCGGCGCACGGCTGTCTGGACTGCTCCTGCAAGCCGCGCCGCTAAAGGCGGCCCTGGGCTCGGGGACTCAGGGGCAGGTCGCGGCGTCGTCGTTCCGGTCGATGTTCACGCCCCACGCCTCGCCCTGGAACACGCTCGCCGCGAGCGCGGTGGCCCGGCACGTGGGCAGCTTCGGGTTGTCCTCCACGAACAGGCTGCGCTCGACCCACAGGGGGAAGGCCGTCGCCGTGCCCAGCATGAGCGAGTCCAGCCGGGCGTTGGCGCTCACCGTCACGTCGCCGCCCACGAAGCGCAGGGCGGGCAGGGACAGCCGCCGGTGAGAAGGGCCAGCAGCGCCCCCCACGTCCCCCACATGCGTCGCATTCGATGCCCTCCCTGGTCGGGCCCCGACCTTGCTTCCCTGGCCACACGGAGCGAGCGGATCTTCCTGGCCGTTTCGCGTCGGGCCCGCCGCGGCCTACCGGGAGAGGTCCTGCGCGGACAACCCCCCGGGCCCGCCTGGCGCCCTGCCTCCCAGTGGGACGAGCGCGGGCGGCACGGCCTTCGGGAGGGAGGGTTACGCATGTGTAAGAGCGCGCCGGGTGCCGCGTTGGCCCGGGGAAAGGAGCCTTCCCCATGACGCATCACCATCCGCATTCCCCTGTCCCGCCTTCACCCCGGTCGCCGCCCTCCGTGGGCGAGGAGGGGCCCGCCCTCGACCCCGTGTGCGGCATGGAGGTGGACCCTCGCGCACCGAAGGGCGGGAGCTGGGAGCACGAGGGGCACACCTGGTTCTTCTGCGGCCCGAAGTGCCGCCAGCGCTTCCAGGAGGACCCCGCCCGGTTCCTCCATCCCCGGACGCCGCCACCGCCCGCCGCGCCGGGCGCCGTGTACGTGTGCCCCATGGATCCGGAGGTGCGGCAGGACGCGCCAGGGGCGTGCCCGAAGTGCGGCATGGCGCTGGAGCCCGAAGCGCCGCCCGTCCTCCAGACGCGCATCGAATACACCTGCCCCATGCACCCGGAGGTGGTGAGCGACGGGCCCGGCGCCTGCCCGAAGTGCGGCATGGCACTGGAGCCGCGCACGGTGACGGTGGAGGATCCGCCGGATCCAGAGCTGCGTTCGATGACGCGAAGGTTCTGGGTGGGCCTGGTGCTGAGCGCGCCGCTGATGGTGCTGGGCATGTCGGACATGCTGCCGGTGCGGCACGGACTGTCGCCCTCGGCGCTCGTGTGGGCGCAGTTCGCGCTGGCGACGCCGGTGGTGCTGTGGGTGGGGGCGCCGTTCTTCCAGCGGGGTTGGGCGTCGGTGAAGAACCGGCACCTGAACATGTTCACGCTCATCGCGCTGGGCGCGGGCGCGGCGTACGTCTTCAGCGTGGGAGTCACGCTGTTCCCGCACCTGTTGCCGGAAGGCGCGCGCACGGGGCACGGCGGCACCGTGCCCGTTTACTACGAGGCCGCGGCCATCATCCTCACGCTGGTGGCGCTGGGGCAGGTGTTGGAGTTGCGCGCCCGCCACGCGACGTCCGGTGCGCTGCGGGCCCTGTTGTCGTTGGCCCCCGCCACGGCGAGGCGCATCTCGGACGACGGCCACGAAGAGGACATGCCGCTGTCCCAGGTGCACGCCGGATGGCGCCTGCGCGTGCGCCCCGGTGAGAAGGTGCCGGTGGACGGCGAGGTGCTGGAGGGCGCGAGCGCGGTGGATGAATCGCTCGTCACCGGAGAGCCCGTGCCGGTGGAGAAGGGGCCGGGCGCGAAGGTGACGGGCGGCACGGTGAACGGCACGGGCACGCTCGTGATGCGCGCGGAGCGAGTGGGGCAGGACACGCTCCTGTCGCGCATCGTCCAGCGCGTGGCCGAAGCGCAGCGCACGCGAGCGCCCATCCAGCGGTTGGCGGACCGGGTGGCCGGCATCTTCGTGCCCGCGGTCATCGCGGTGGCGGTGGTGACGGCGGTGGTCTGGGGCGTGTGGGGTCCAGAGCCGAGGCTCGCGCACGCGCTGGTGAACGCGGTGGCGGTGCTCATCATCGCCTGCCCGTGCGCACTGGGCCTGGCCACGCCCATGTCCGTGATGGTGGGGACGGGGCAGGGCGCGCGCATGGGCGTGCTCATCCGCGACGCGGCGGCGCTGGAGCGGATGGCGGCGGTGGACACGCTGGTGGTGGACAAGACGGGCACGCTCACGGAGGGCAAGCCGCGGCTCGTGACGGTGGAGCCCGCGCCGGGCGTGGAAGCATCCGAGCTGCTGTGCCAGGCCGCGAGCCTGGAGCGAGGCAGCGAGCATCCGCTGGCCGCCGCCGTGGTCTCGGGCGCGAGGGAGCGCGGCATGTCCCCCGGTGGCGTGGAGGACTTCCAGTCCGTGCCAGGGCAGGGCGTCCGGGGCCGCGTGGGAGGCCGCGAGGTCGCGCTGGGCAACGCGGCGTTGATGAGGAGCCTGGGCGTGGAGGTGGAGGCGCTGACGGAGCGCGCGGAGGCGCTGCGCCAGGAGGGCCAGACGGTGGTGTTGGTGTCGATGGACGGCCGCGCGGCGGGGCTCCTGGGTGTGGAGGATCCGCTGAAGCCGTCCACGCCGGAGGCCCTGGCGAGGCTGCGGGACGAAGGCCTGCGCGTGGTGATGCTCACTGGAGACAGCCCGACGACGGCGCACGCGGTGGCGCGCAGGCTGGGCATCACGGAGGTGATTGCTGGCGTGCAGCCGGACGCGAAGGGCGACGCGGTGAAGGCGTTGCAAGCCCAGGGGCGCGTGGTGGCGATGGCGGGCGACGGCGTGAACGACGCACCGGCGCTGGCGCGAGCGGACGTGGGCATCGCCATGGGGACGGGCACGGACATCGCGATGGAGAGCGCGGGCGTGACGCTGGTGAAGGGCGACCTGCGAGGCATCGCGCGGGCGCGTGGGTTGAGCCAGGCCGTGCTGCGGAACATCCGGCAGAACCTCTTCTTCGCCTTCGTCTACAACCTGCTGGGAGTGCCGCTGGCGGCGGGCGTGCTGTACCCCGTCTTCGGGTTGCTCCTGAGCCCGCTGTTCGCGAGCGCGGCGATGAGCCTCTCGTCGGTGTCCGTCATCGGCAACGCCCTGCGGTTGCGGCGGCTGAAGCTCTAGTCCGGAAGCAGCCGGCCAACCGGGCGCGCGAGGCGGGATGGTGGCGTCCCCGCGCGTGCCCACCGTGAGGCCCGAAAGGAACCCCACCATGGCGAACGCCGAAGTGATGCGAGGCGACGACGCGATTCGGGAGTGCATCGACAACTGCACGGCCTGTCACCGCGTCTGTCTGGAGACCCTGGCGGACTGCTTGAAACGGGGAGGCAAGCTCGTCGAGCCGGGGCACCTCCGGCTGCTGATGGACTGCGCGGACATCTGCGAGACGAGCGCGCGCTTCATGCTGCGCGGATCGGACCTGCATTCGCGCACATGCTTCGCCTGCGCGGAGGTGTGCGCCGCCTGCGCGACCGCCTGCGAGGAGACGGGCAGCGAGGGGCCGATGAAGGACTGCGCGGACGCGTGCCGCCGCTGCGAGGAGTCTTGCCGGGGGATGAGCGGTGGGGTGATGCCTCAGCCCCTCAACCCGGAGGCCGCCCAACGCTTCGCCGACCTGCCCGCCTGAAGGGGGCGTGCACGGAGGCCCGGGCCCATTAGACTGGGCGCATGACCGCCCGCGAGGAGGGGCGCACCCCAGGTGCGTCCCCCAGTCACATCTCCGTCGTCCGGCTTCCGCACTCCTGGTTCATCCTCTGCACGTCGCGCGAGCTGGGGGACAAGCCGCTCGCGCGCACGCTGCAGGGCACGCCCCTGGTGCTCTTCCGGGGCGAGGGCGGCAAGCCCGGCGCCCTGATGGACCGCTGTCCGCACCGCAACGTGCCGCTGTCACTGGGGCGCGTGCAGAACGGGCAGCTGGAGTGCGGCTACCACGGGTGGCGCTTCGACACCGGTGGCCAGTGCCGGCTCATCCCCGGCCTGGTGGGCGAGCCCGAGGCCCGCTCCCGCTGTGCCGCGTCCTACCCGACGCGCGAGCAGGACGGCTTCGTCTGGGTCTACTCCACGCCCGGCGTGGAGCCCACGTCGGAGCCCTTCCGCTTCCCGCTGCTGGACGCGGCGGACTACACCACCGTGCGCCGGGTGCTGCGCGCGCCGGGGTCGCTGCACGCGGTGCTGGAGAACACGCTGGACGTGCCGCACACGGCCTTCCTCCACGGCGGCCTGTTCCGCACCGCGGAGAAGAAGAACGAAATCGACGTGGTGGTGCGCAGGAGCGCGGACCGCGTGGAGGCGGAGTACCTGGGCGAGCCCGCGCCCAAGGGGCTCGTGGGGCGGCTGCTCGCGCCGGGGGGCGGGGTGGTGCAGCACTTCGACCGCTTCCTGATGCCGTCCATCGCGCAGGTGGAGTACCGCATCGGGGAGAAGAGCCACATCCTGGTCAACTCCGCCATGACGCCGGTGGATGACTGGGACACGCTCGTGTACGCGGTGGTGACGGTGAAGCTGCCCGTGCCGCGCTGGCTGCTCAAGGCCGCGGTGCCCTTCGTGCTGCCGGTGGGCCTGCACATCTTCGGACAGGACGTGCGCATCCTGGAGCGGCAGACGGACTCCATCCGCCGCTTCGGCACGGAGGCCTACGCCTCCACGGAGATTGACGTCCTGGGGCCCAGCATCCTGCGCCTGATGCGCGCCCAGGAGCGCGAGCGCGCTTCTCCGCCTCCGGACACGGTGCACGAGACGCGCGTGCGCATGCGCACGTAGGGGCCTTCAGCCGGCCTTGGGCGCGGCCCGGGGCTGCACGAGCTCCGTGGAGAAGTAGCGCTCCATGCGGTCCGGGAACACCGTCACCACCTGGGCCTGCGGGCCCAGCTGCTTCGCCGCCTCCACCGCCGCCGCGTAGTTGAGGCCGGAGGACGGGCCCACCGGGAAGCCCCGGCGGATGAGCGCCCGCGCGGTGCGCATGGCCAGGTCGTCCGAGATATCCAGCTCCACCCGGCCCGGCATGTCCGCCTCGCGGTACAGCTTCGACAGGCCGTCCACCACGCCCGGCACGCGCGCGCTGAAGCTGCAACACTCGATGTCGCAGCCCAGCCCCGCGATGGGCCTCGCCACGAAGGGCGTCACCGGACAGCCCGCCTCCGCGAACGCCTGGAACAGGCCCACGATGGTGCCGCCCGTGCCCACGCCGCTCACCACGCCGTGCACCAGCCCGCCCGGCACCTGCGCCAGGATTTCCTGCCCCGTCCACACGCGGTGCGCCTCCGCGTTGTCCGGGTTCTCGAACTGGCGGGGCGCGTAGCCGCCGCGCTCCTTCGCCAGCGCTTCCGCCCGCGCGATGGCACCCCGGATGCCTTCCGCGCGCGGCACCAGCTCCACCTCGCCGCCGTAGGCGCGGATGGCGATGAGCCGCTCCTCCGTCACGCCCTCCGGCATCACCGCCGTGAAGCGGCAGCCCATCTGCGCGCTCGCCAACGCCATGGCGATGCTGGTGGAGCCGCTGGACGCCTCCACCACGTCGCCGCCCGGGCTCAGCTCCCCGAGCCGCCACGCCTTCTCCAGCATGTACCGGGCGATGCGATCCTTCGTGGATCCGCTGGGATTGAGGAACTCCAACTTGCACCAGATGGTCGGACCTTCCGGGTCCAGCCGCACGGGCACGAGCGGCGTGGGCCCCACGGCCTGGAGGAAGCGACCATCAGCGGGAAGCGGGCGGCAGGGAGGGCGCATGGGTCATCCCTATCGCGAAACGCGCCAGCGGGGGAGCCACCCTGTCGTCCAGCGAGCGGCGGCGGACGCCCGTTCCCCTGGCTGTTCCGTCGGAGAAGACATTTTCCCACGTGCAACACTTGGCGCATCCAGGGGCAGCCATTACGAAGAAGGGCCACGGTTTCATCCGCCTGCATGCCTTCCTCGCCCACCATCCTCAACGTCAACGACGACCTGGCCAGCCGTTACGTCACGTCTCGCGTGCTGTCCCTTTCGGGTTTCCAGGTCCTGGAGGCGGGCACGGGCGTCGAGACGCTGGCGCTCGCGGACGAGCACACCGACCTGGTCATCCTGGACGTCCGCCTGCCGGACATGAGCGGCCTGGAGGTGTGCCGGCGCCTGAAGGCCTCCCCGCGCACTCGCAGCGCGCTGGTGCTGCACCTGTCCGCGCAGGCGGTGGGCGCCGCGGACCGGGCGCAGGGGCTGGAGCACGGCGCGGATGCGTACCTGGTGGCGCCGGTGGATCCAGAGGAGCTGGTGGCCCAGGTGCACGCGCTCCTGCGCCTGCGCCGCGCCGAGCGAGAGGTGCGCGTCCTCTCCGACCAGGTGCAGCAGCAGCGCCGCCTCCTGGAGCTGGCCATGGCCGCGGCGGCGGACCCCATCGCGCTCTATGACGGCGACGGGACGCTCATCTACGCGAACCAGGCCGTGGCCGCGTCGCGTGGCTCGCATCACGTGCACGTGCCGGGCAGGAGCATGGACGCGATTCGCGTGATGGATCCGCAGCTGGAGCCCTACGCGAAGGCGCTGGACGCGGCGCGGCGCACGGGCCAGGTGCAGCGCGGCCGCGTCAGCCTGTCCTCGGACCAGGGCCCGCGGCACTTCGAGTACACGATGTCCCCGGCCACCGGACCCACGGGCGCGGTGGAGGCCGTCATCGCCACCGGGCAGGACGTCACGGAGCTGCGCAACGCGGAGGACTTCCGCGAGCAGTTCATCGGCATCCTGGGCCACGACCTGCGCAACCCGCTCAACGCGCTGTCCATGTCCGCGCAGCAGCTCCAGCGCCAGGGAGAGCTGTCCGACCGCCAGCGCGTCTTCACCGAGCGCATCCTCACCAGCGCCGTGCGCATGGATCGGATGATCCGCCAGCTGCTGGACTTCGCGCGGGCGCGGCTGGGCGCGGGGCTGCCGGTGGTGCGCTCGCGGTGCGACCTGTTCGACGTGGTGCGCGGCGCGGTGGAGGAAGCACGCGCCAGCCAGCCCCAGCGCGAGGTGTTGCTGGACGTTCAGGGTGACGGGCGCGGCGCGTGGGACGCGGACCGGCTGGAGCAGGTGGTGGGCAACCTGGTGTCCAACGCGCTCAAGTTCAGCCCGCCGGACTCACCCGTGCGCGTGAGCGCGGAGGGCCTGAACGGCGAGGCCGTGCTGCGGGTGCACAACCTGGGAGCACCCATTCCGGCGGAGCAGGTGCCGCACCTCTTCGCCGCGTGGCGCCGTGCCGGCCGCAGCGACCGGGAGCGTGGCGCGGCCGGAGGGCTGGGCCTGGGGCTCTACATCGCCGGCCAGATTGTCCGCTCCCACGGAGGCACCGTGAAGGTGACCTCCACCGAGGCCCAGGGGACGACCTTCACGGTGCGTCTGCCGCGAGGCTGAAAATCCTACGGGTTTGACGACTCGTGGACGGAAGCGTTGCGGTGACCCTTCCGGATGCGCAGGGGCGCCCCCACCCTGGGGGCATGGCCCCATCCGAAAAGCAAATCTTCGCCCAGAGCGTGGAAGCCCTCTTCGTGCGTGCGTTGGGGCCGTACCTGACGCGTGACGGGCGCCAGAAGCTGAAGGCCGCGGGCCTGAACCTGTCCGAGCCGCTGCGCCCCCACTACTCGCTGGAGCAGTGGCGCGCCTTCCTGGACGTGGCCGCGCGGGACGTCTTCCCCGGCCAGACCCTGGAGTCGGCCTACCTGGAGCTGGGTGCCCGCTACCTGAAGGGCTTCCAGCAGACGTCCGTGGGGCGGGCGAGCATGCAGCTGGTCACGCACCTGGGTCCGCAGAAGACGCTGGAGCGCGTGCCGTACAACCTGCGCGCGGGCAACAACTTCAACGAGGTGCGGGTGGAGGAGTTGTCCAAGCAGGACGCCACCCTGTGGGTGAAGGACGTGCTGGCGGACAACCCCTTCTTCGCCTGCGGCTTCCTGGCGGAGACGCTGCGCGCGTCGGGCGCGGGCTCACCCGAGGTGAAGCCCATCGCCTTCGACGGGACGGCGGCGACGTACCGGCTGACGTGGTCGCAGGCGAAGTCGCAGCGGCCCGCGGGCACGCTCGCGCCGGTGCGCCGGCTCTACGGGTAGCGCACGGGCGCCGGCGGATCATCCGGAGGCAGGGGGATGAACTCCGTCTCCGTGGGCACGGCGGCGAAGCGGCCTTCCTTCCAGTCCGCCTTGGCGGCCTCCAGGCGGTCCTTGGAGGACGACACGAAGTTCCAGAAGAGGTAGCGCGGGCCGTCCATGGGCTCGCCGCCCAGGAGCATCATCCGCGCGGAGGACTCCGCCTTGAGGATGATTTCGCTGCCCGGCTTGAACACGAGCAGTTCGCCGGGCTGGAAGCGCGTGCCCTCCACCTCCACGGTGCCCTCGACGAGGTAGAGGCCTCGCTCCTCGTATTCGGCGGAGAGCTTCAAGCGGGAGCCCGCCTCCATCTTCGCGTCCGCGTAGAAGAGGTCGGAGTGGGCGCGCACGGGGGACTTGCCGCCATGCACCTGGCCCGCGATGACGGTCAGGTGGATGCCCTCGCCGTCGATGATGGGGAGCGTGTCCGCGGGGTGGTGGACGAAGGCGGGGGCGACCTCCTCGTGCTGCTTGGGGAGGGCGATCCACGCCTGGATGCCGAAGAGGCGGCCACCGGCGGAGCGGGTTTCGGGGCCGGTGCGCTCGGAGTGGGCGATGCCCTGGCCGGCGGTCATCCAGTTCACGGCGCCGGGGCGGATGGGCTGCACGAAGCCCAGCGAGTCGCGGTGGAGGATTTCGCCCTCGAAGAGATAGGTGACGGTGGACAGGCCGATGTGCGGATGGGGGCGCACGTCCAGGCCTCGGCCGGGGTCGAAGTCCGCGGGGCCCATCTGGTCCAGGAAGATGAAGGGGCCGACCATGCGGCGGCGCGCGGAGGGCAGGGCGCGGCGCACGTGGAAGCCGTCGCCCAGGTCGCGCACGCGCGGGACGATGAGCGTCTCCAGGGAGGGCGGGGGCTCACGGCCCTGCAGGTCTTCTTCCCAGCTCATGGTGTCTCTCCTTTTCGAGGGGGCACAGTCTGCCTGGGTTCCCGTCCCTCGCGGCCACTTTCTCCTGGACGTTCCGCGCTCGGACGCTTCACTCGGACCGGGGTGGGGAGGCACCGTTGGACGCCGTGCTTTCTCCGTGTTGGATCCGCGTTTAGCCTGGGCCTCATAATGTCCCCTGGGTTCCTCGGGCTTGCCGTCGCGACCGTACTGGCGCTGACACCCCTGACGCTCCGGGCGTGGCGCCGCGCATGGGCCCGGCGTCGCTGGCGGGCACTGGGCCCCATCCTGGAGCTGTCACCGTTCCCGTCGTCCACGCGCGTGCTGCTGGCGGGGCGCTACCGGGGCCATCCGGTGGAGGTGTCCCTGTTGCGCACGGGAGCCTCACGGCTTCGTCTCACGCTGGGGGTGAAGCTGCCTCAGGACTTCGCGCTGCTCCCCCAGGGGTGGGGGCTGCGTTGGCGCGGGGCCTCGAAGGAACGGGACATCCAGGTGGGCCAGCCCGCGCTGGATGCGGCGTTCCTCATCCGGGGCGCGAATCCAGCGGCGGTCATCCGCCTGTTGGGCGAACCCGTCGTCCGCGATGCGCTGCGCCAGCTCCAGGCTCGCGGTGCTCCGTTCCAGCTCCAGGGGCAGGAGCTCATCGCCTCCCCAAGGGGCTCGCTCTCCGAAGAGTCCATCCGGGAGCTCCTGCGGGACCTCGCGGGGGTCGCTTCCGCGCTCCAGTCCACGGCGGAGAACCACCGCGCGCTGGCGGCGTCGGCGCGGGAAGCGGTCCAGGACAGCTCGCCCGCCACGGGGACGGTGCTGACTGTGTCCGCCCGGAGGGACTTGGACTCCCAGCGGTTCGTCAGGATCCGCGAGGAGTTCAGCAGGCGGTTGGCGCTGCACAACACCGTGGTGTTCGCGGGCGGTGTCGTGGGGCTGCTGGGCGGGGGCCTCTGGCTCTTCCTGCGGCGCGCGCCTCCTCCGGACGGGTGGGACCTGGCGGGGGTCCCCTTCGCGGCGGGCTTCATCTGCGCCAGCCTGACCTCCATGGTCAGCAGGTATTTCCACCTGCTGTGTCCGGGATGCGGGAACAACCTGCAGGACTTCGACAACACGGATTCGGACGGATCGCCCACCCTGTCGCTGGACCGCTGTCCGCACTGCGATGTCTGGCTGAGGTGAGCCGTGGCTCCAGCCTAGCGCTCCAGCAGTGCCTGCTCGCGCGCGTTCGACTGGAGCCAGGAGGAAGGGCGTTCCTGGAGCTCGGCGATGAAGGGCGGGCGCGAGTTCAGCTCCCAGCGCAACTGAAGCGTCGTCCACTGGCCGTCGGCCTGGAAGTCGTATTCCCAGTGCTCGAACGCGCGCTCCACGTCGTCGGAGAGCTCGGTCCCGTGATGGATGAGGTCCGGTGCTCCCACCCGTTGGAGGACTTCCCATGCCGACATCGTCTTCTCCAGGGTCGCTGCCCGCTCGCGCCGGTCCGGCAGGCACTCTGGGATCGCGTACCGTTCATGCTTCGCGTCGAGGAAGGAATAGGCCGCGAAGCCCCGGGGCTGGACCCCCAGCCGCCGGAGGGACTGCTGGACGATGGGGCGGAAGGCCTGCTCCTCCAGGGACGCCTCGCGGAACACGGAGCTGCGCGAGACGCTGCTCCAATCCTCCACGGATTCCCACTGCTGGAGGAGTGGCAGGCACGCGTGGATGCGGTGTGCTCCCACCAGCACGACGGCGCCCACCACCCTGTCGAGGTGCTTCCGCAACTCGCTGGGGACTTCCTTCTGCGGAGCAGTGGATGACTTCGACAGGAGCGCTTGAACCTCCTGGAGTTGCTCCGTCAGCATCGCCAGCAGCGCGGACGCATCGCGCTGCTCCGCGGCATCCCATTCGCGAGCCCGGACATCCGCCTCCGGGAGGATGGCCGCGTGGGTGAGGTCGAGCACCAGCCGCTGCCCTCTGTGCGTCCGCCAGATGAAGAAGTCCGTCTCGGCGTCGCGGAAGAAGTAGGGCCACGCATGCTTCGACCAGAACAGCCCCGCGGTCGTGTACGTGGCGTGGTCGGCCTGCCACGCATTGCGTCCCACCTTCCCTTCCCTGGGACCGAGGATGTCCACCCGAAGCACGTCGCGTCCCGAGGGAGACACGGCGATGAGCTGAGGGCCGTGGGTCCGGAGGATGGACCAGCCCGTGTCCGATACGAACAGTTGGTGCGGACTGCTCTCGTTCCATTTCTGCCACCGCTCCCAGACAAGGCGAGGCTCGGCGCTCCCGGGGATGTGTTCGAGCAACTGGAAGCGGAACTCGTTCTGGAACGCGGTGCGCCTGCCCCACCACCAGGAAGCCTTCCGCCCGCCGCGGCGGAGGATCGCCCCGTTGTGGGGCGAGCGGGCCGTCAGGGTGAAGCGCCCGCTGGGCGAGTGTGTCTCCAGGTCGGAGAAGAAGACTCGGGTCATCCGAACGAGGCTACCGCGCCACATTCCTTGGCACAGCCCCCCCGTCTGGAGGGAGGCCTGGGCTCCGGGTGGGGGCACCCGGCGTCCGTGTCGTGCACGCCTGACAACGACGTCGCCGTCATCGACCTCAAGACGTTGGAGGTCACGGGCCACATCGATGTCGGAGGAAGGCCGGACGGATTGGCCTGGGCGGTCCGGCGCTGCGCTCAGTGAACCGAACCCGTGCGGGATGCCGGCACGACACCGGCTTCGCGAAACGTCACGTCCGATGGGCCCAAGGCTTCGAGTGCCTCGACGAAGCGTTCGGTGACGAAGGTGTACGTGGTTCCGTTCGCGGGGCGGAAGAGGTCCACGTCGTGAGGGAGGGCAGCTCCATCCAGCCAGGGTTCGGGCGAGATTCGCACCTCGTACCATCCGCAGGTCGGGCACCTGGGGCCGGTCAGGACCGCGTCCCGGTGCAGAAGCCCGCGCAAGGGAATCTCCAACTCGTACAGCACGACCCCGGCATCGAGTCCCTGTAGCTCCGCGCGCACGGGAGCGAGCCCCCGGATCCCCACGGCCTGGAGGTGTCGCAATGCTTCCTGCGTGACCAGCGCCTCCCACCCGTAGCGCGCGCTCAAAGGTCCGAAGGTTCCGTGTGCCGTGCCACGAAGCGGACCGAACTGCATGCCGGGTTCCGGGGACACTCCAGTTGGGAGGAACGGCTGCACGCGGGACGCGAGGCGCGCGTATTCCGCGTGGGGTTCGACACGCGGCTCCACCAGCAGGTCGCGTCCGGGTAACGAAGACAGATCGACGCTGGGAAGCGCGAACTGACCACTCCAGGTCTCATGGCAGGTGGGGCACTCCACCCCGGGCAGGCTCCAGACGTGCTCGGCGGACAGGCTGCCGTTCCAGTGTCTCGGAGTGGAAGGGGCCGGACGTTGGAGTTGGTAGAAGCGCATCTGTCCTTCCAGAACGTCAGCGGGCCTTCTTGCGCGCGAGCTCCAGCAGCCGGGGCAGAGGCTTCGCTGGCTTCTCCAACGCATCCACGAGCCGATCGAAATCACTGTCAGGCAGCACCACGCGGACTTCCTCGCGTTCGTTCCAGATGGAGGGCGAGTCGTCCTCTGCAAGCATCGGATGTTTTGGGTCCATGACTGTGACGGAGCGGCTCTGACGGGGGTGGTGTCCGGCGACGACACGAAGCCCGCCCGCCTGATTACCCTGCGTCCTGCTGGGAGACGAATCCTCCGAAGGTTCAGGGGGATACGCGGGCCCTCCGACATCCCCTGACTTGGGGACCGACGGCGGCACCCTCCGTCCGTTGACGACGCGCTGTACCTGTGTTCAGGCTGGCCCTCTGGGAGCCCGCCATGTCCCCTCAAATCGCCCTCGCCTTCACGTCGGAGTTCGCGGCCCATCCGGCGCTCGCCGCCTTCCACCCGGTGGTGCGGCGCTGGTTCGCCTCACGCCTGGGTGAACCCACCCGTCCGCAGGTTGAAGGCTGGCCGCTCATCCAGGCCGGCCACGACGTGCTCATCGCCGCGCCCACGGGCAGCGGCAAGACGCTCACGGCGTTCCTCGCGGCGCTGGACTCGCTGTTTCGCATGGCGCTCGACAGCACGCTGCCCGACCACACGCGCGTCCTCTACGTGTCGCCCTTGAAGGCCCTGGGCAACGACGTGCAGAAGAACCTCCTCCAGCCGCTGGAGGAGCTGATGACCCTGGCGCGCGAGGAGGGCTACGAACCGCAGCAGTTGCGCGTGCAGGTGCGCACCGGCGACACGCCCGCGGGCGAGCGCGCCCAGATGGTGCGCCGCCCGCCGCACATCCTCATCACCACGCCCGAGTCCCTCTACCTCTACCTCACCGCCGAGCGCGCCCGCGCCACCCTGCGCCACGTGCGCACGGTCATCGTGGACGAAATCCACGCGCTCGCCCGAGACAAGCGCGGCAGCCACTTCGCGCTTTCCATGGAGCGCCTCAAGGCCCTCACCGACGTGCGCCCCCAGCTGTTGGGCCTGTCCGCCACGCAGAAGCCGCTGGACGCCATCTCCGGCTTCCTCACCGGCGCGTCCCTCACCGAGTGCAAGCGCGTGGAGGTCGGCCACCAGCGTCCGTGGGACCTCAAGGTGGAGATTCCGGACGCGGAGCTGTCCTCCATCGCGAGCCACGAGATGTGGGGGCAGGTCTATGACCGGCTGATCCAGCTCTCCAGCGAGCACCGCACCACGCTCATCTTCGTCAACACGCGCAAGATGTCCGAGCGCGTGGCGCACGACCTGGGCGAACGCCTGGGCCAGCAGTCGGTGGCCGCGCACCACGGCAGCATGTCCCGCGAGATGCGCCTGTCCGCCGAGGAGCGCCTCAAGGCCGGCCAGCTCCGCGTGATGGTCGCCACCGCGTCGCTGGAGCTGGGCATCGACGTGGGCAACGTGGACCTCGTCGTGCAGTTGGGCACCACCAAGGCCATCTCCGTGTTGCTCCAGCGCGTGGGCCGCGCGGGCCACCACAAGGCGGGCATCTCCAAGGGCATCCTCTTCGCGATGACGCGCGACGAGTTGGTGGAATGTGTCGCGCTCCTCAACGCCGTGCGCGAGGGCGACCTGGACGCGGTCCGCATCCCCAAGAAGCCACTGGACGTGCTGGCGCAACAGATCGTCGCCGCGTGCGCGTGCGAGGAATGGGACGAGCGCGCCCTCTTCAGCATCTTCCAGCGCGCATACCCGTACCAGGACCTCACCTGGGAGGAGTACCAGCAGGTGCTGGAGATGCTGTCGGAAGGCGTCTCCGAGCGCCGGGGCCGGGGCAGCATCCACCTGCACCGGGACCGGGTGAACCAGCGACTCAAGGGGCGCAGGGGCGTGCGCATCACCGCGCTCACCAACGGTGGCGCCATCCCGGACACGTTCAACTTCAGCGTCACCGCGCAGCCGGAAGGCAAGGTGGTGGGCACGCTGGACGAGGACTTCGCGGTGGAGTCCTCGCCGGGAGACATCTTCCTGTTGGGCAGCACCGCGTGGCGCATCCAGCGCGTCATGGGCAGCACGGTGATGGTGGAGGACGCGAAGGGCGCGCCGCCCAATGTGCCCTTCTGGCGAGGCGAGGCCCCGGGCCGCACGGACGAGCTGAGCCTCCAGGTGGGCCGGCTGCGCGAAGAGCTGCTGCGCCACGACGACCCAGCGGGCTTCCTGGAGAAGCTCCTTCGCTTGCCGCCGCCCGCGGTGGACGCGCTGCTGGGCTACCTGCGGCTGGGCAAGAAGATGCTGGGCGATGTGGTGCCCAGCCACACGCAGATCGTCGCCGAGCGCTTCTTCGACGAGGCGGGAGGCATGCAGCTGATCATCCACGCGCCGTTCGGCAGCCGCATCAACCGCGCGTGGGGCATGGCGCTGCGCAAGCGCTTCTGCCGCTCGTTCGACTTCGAGCTGCAGGCGGCGGCCACGGAGGACGGCATCCTCCTGAGCCTGGGGGAGCAGCACTCGTTCCCGCTGGCGGACATCTTCGACTTCCTGCATCCGGACAACGTGGAGGAGGTGCTGGTGCAGGCCATCCTCCAGGCGCCGATCTTCGGCACGCGCTTCCGGTGGGTGGCGTCGCGAGCGCTGACGCTGCACCGGATGATGGGGGGCAAGCGCGTGGCGCCGAACCTCCAGCGCGCGCGCAGCGAGGACCTGCTGGCGGCGGTGTTCCCCGCGCAGGTGGGCTGCCAGGACAACCACGGCGGCGGGGACGTGGAGCTGCCGGACCATCCGCTGGTGAAGCAGACGATGGACGACTGTCTGCGCGAGGCGATGGACATCGACGGGCTGCGCGAGGTGCTCCGGCGCATGAAGGACGGGCGCATCCAACTGGTCGCGCGAGACGTCCCGGAGCCGAGCGTCTTCGCGCACGCGCTCATCAACAGCCAGCCCTACACCTTCCTGGACGACGCGCCGGCCGAGGAGCGCCGCGTGCGCAACGTGGCCCTGCGCCGCGCGATGCCGGCCGAGGACGCGGCGGCGTTCGGAGCGCTGGACGCGAACGCCATCCGGCAGGTGGTGGAGGACGCCGCGCAGCCGATGCGCGACGAGGACGAGCTGCATGACGCGCTGTTGCAGCTGGTGCTGGTGCGAGCGTCGGAGGTGCCGCGAGGCCTGGAGACAGGGCTCTTCAAGCAGGGGCGCGTGGCCTGGCTGGAGCGGCAGGGCGGGCGGTTCCTGGTGTCGGCGGAGCGAGGCAACGCGGTGCGAGCGCTCTTCCCGGACGCGCAGACGCAGCCGGTGTTGCCGGTGCTGGAGTACGACCGGCCGGTGGAGCGCGACGCGGCGGTGCTCCAGGTGGTGCGTGGGCGGATGGAGTTGGTGGGGCCCACCACGGTGACGGAGCTGGCGCGGCTGACGCTGTTGGAGCCGGATGACATCAACCTGGCGCTGCACAACCTGGAGAGCCAGGGCAGCGTGCTGCGAGGCCAGTTCCGCGCGCAGGATGACGTGCCGGTGCCTCGGGACGCGGACGGAAGCCCGGTGCTGGAGTGGTGCGACCGGCGCCTGCTTCAGCGCATCCACCGGCTGACGGTCGGACGGCTGCGCCGTGAGATTGAACCGCTGAGCCCGCAGGACTTCATGCGCTTCCTCTTCCGGTGGCACCACCTGGAGGACATGGACGCGCTGCGAGGCTCCACGGGATTGCTCAAGGCGGTGCGGCTGCTGCAGGGGTACGAAGCGCCGGCCTCCGCGTGGGAGCGCTTCCTGTTGCCCGTGCGCATGCGGGGCTACACGCCGGACCTGATGGAGCGCGCGTGCTACGCGGGCGAGGTGGCGTGGGGGCGGGTGACGCTGAAGGACCCGCCGAAGCCCGCGGGCCCGCGCCGGGGCGCGCCAGTGGAGGCGCCGGAGCCGGTGGTGGCGAAGCGGTCTTCCCCGACGCGCAACGCGCCGCTGACGTTCACGGTGCGCGAGGACCTGGAGTGGATGCTCGCGGCGGCGCGTCCGCACGCGGTGCTGGCGGACGGCGGCGTGTGGACGCCGCCGGACCTGAGCGCGGCGGCGAAGGACGTGGTGGGCGTGCTGGAGCGGCGGGGCGCGTGCTTCTTCCAGGACCTGGTGACACGGGCGCGGCGGCTGCCGGCGGAGGTGGAGGACGCGCTGTGGGAGCTGGTGGCGAAGGGGCTCGTGACGGCGGACGCGGTGCAGAACCTGCGCATCCTGCAGAGCCCGGCGCACCGCAAGCGGCAGAAGCTGCTCAACCGGGGCGGTCCGGGCCGCTGGAGCCTGCTGGCGCCAGCGGAGCCGAAGTCGCAGGAGGAGGTGACGGAGTCGCTGGCGAAGCTGTTCCTCCAGCGCTACGGCATCGTCTGGCGCGACCTGGTGATGCGCGAGTCGCTGGCGCCCACGTGGCGCGACCTGCTGTTCGTCTACCGGCGCATGGAAGCGCGAGGCGAGCTGCGCGGTGGGCGCTTCGTCTCGGGCTTCGTGGGTGAGCAGTTCGCGCTGCCAGAAGCGGTGGACATGGCGCGAGCAGTGCGGCGCGCGCCTCCGTCCGGCGTGCGCATCCAGCTGTCCGGAGTGGATCCGCTGAACCTCACGGGCGTGGTGACGCCGGGCCCGCGCGTGGCCGCGCTGCCGAACAACGTCGTCACCTACGTGGATGGGATTCCGCAGGGAGTCGACGCGGTGGAGGACGCGTCGGAGAACGAGGACGCGGAAGTTGATGGTTCGCTCGCGCAGGTGAACTGACTCTACTTCAGAACAGGGCCAGATTCGAAAAGCGTGGACGTTTCCAAGCAGGAGGCCGAATTTGTTGAGAAAGTCGGTCGTGTACGCTCTTTGTAGTCCGCTGTTGATGGTTGTGATGATGAGCGCCTGTAAGCAGGAGGGCGCTGTGGAGCAGTTGCGATTGCAGTCAGAGTTGGAGCGTGCCGTTCTGGCTGATCAAATGGCGCTGGTGAATGAAGAAAGGAAGGGCGATCAAGGCTTTCAAACCTTTTTGAAGAGGCATGGTGAGGATGCGGCGCCTCTTTTTGAGAAGCTTGTCGCGGATGCTGCGAAGTCGGGGGATGGTGGTAACCCGTCTTTGATTGAGGCTGCCGTGGATGGATTGGTGCTCCTGAGGAAGGGATATTCTCGGGAGTTGCTCAAGGGGCTGGCCTCTAGTGACAAGGTTGGTTTTGAGCTTTCGAGGTCCGCCCTGGATGCACTGATCGAGGTTTCGCCGAGCAATGAGAGGGTAGGAATTCTCGTTGAACGCTTGCGGCAGAGACAGGACCCGAAGGATCAGTTCTCGACTGTTGATGATTTGATCAAGCTGGCATCCTCCGAGGCGGTTCCCTATCTGAAGGACATCCGGCCTGGGATATCAGACGCCAAAACCGCGAGGCATGTTGATAAGGCAATTGCTTTGTTGGGGGAGCCCGGTGTTTGCAGGGTGTATAGCGAGAAGTTCAGGGAGGTAACCGGTAGGTGGGGGTGCGTCTATAGGTGCGCAGGCGCGATTCGGTCCCGGGAGCGGGTTATGGAATCGGGTTGTCCCAGTACCATTCCAAATCAGGATGAGTGACTCGTAAGAGCCACCCCTCTAAACATCCTGCTTGACGTAGTCGACAGTGCCGGCAGCGAGGACGCGTGACGTCGCGACCTGCCGGCGCACCTCACTGCCTGGCGCGTAGCCATTCTGCCTCCTTGGCTTCGGTCCGCGAGGATGCTTGAGAAGCGTCATCGGGTCGACGTGCCCTGTCATTTCCACCAGCGTCCGGGCCAGTTGCGCCGATGTCTGGCTTTCGTAGGGCACCCAGACTTCCTCCGGGAGGGCGGCCTTCATTCCGCCGTAGTACTCGCGCAGTTCGGCCGCGATGTAGAAAGGGGAGATGGGTTTCTCCCGGCACACCGGATGCGCGGTCCGCACCGCCGCCTGCAGAAGAGCCAACACGCCGTAGGCTACCAGTGCGACGCAGAATCCAAGCAGGGCGCCCCGGAGTGAGCCAAGGCTTCGCACCTCGCTCTCAAGGACAGACTCCAGGCGGCCAAAAAGGCATTCAATCCGCCAGCGCGTACGGTACAGCCGGGCGAGGGTGGTGGCTGCCTTGCGGCCCGCTGGGACGTTCGTCAGCAGCCGGATGACGGTTTCGCCGTCCTCGGTCCGAGTGTCGAGCTCAATCTCGATTCGCCGCAACCGCAGCACGCCACTGGCTCCGTCTGGAATGGACACCGACTGCTCGAATACCGTGCCCGTCTCGATTCGCCCCACCTTGCGTCGCGGGCGCCCCTCGGTCGGCGAGGGATTGCGAGCATGCTCCCGCACCAGCAGGAAGGCGTCGCGCGCGGCGAAGGCCTGCAGAATCGAGCGCGTGCTGAAACCCCGGTCCGCCACCCAGAGGTGGCCTGGCTCGACTTGCGGCAGCAGATGCTTCAGCAGCGAGCGCTCATGGTCATGCGCGTCCTCCCAGGGCAGCACGTCGGCCACCAGGTCCAGGTCCGGGTCGTAAAGCACGAGGGACTGGGCCCGGCGTCGCGGCGCCCCGGAGGCCGCGCAACGCCGCGAGGCGCTTGTCCCTCGCCGGCAAATCGTTGCCGTCCACGATGCGGACAGCCATCCCTTCGCAAACCGCGTCCCCCGAGCCCATCGCGCAACGCACCGGAGCCAGCCGAGCGTACGCGCCACGCATCAGCGCCCTGAGGACCGCCGGCTCGGTCCGGTTCACCTTCTTGTAGAGCGCTTGCACCGAGACGGGCAGGCGATGCCGCTGCGCCGCCGCATGCAGCGAGGGGAGCATGCCCAGCACCACCAAGCTCATGCGGTCGACGACATCGGAGAACAGCAACTCGCGCTCATACTGTCGGCACCGGTGCTCATGAAACGCCGCATCGACCCACGCCGCGTCACAGACGCGCTCCAGTACCACCCGGGCCATGACGGTGAGTGGACTCTGGGTAAGGAAGTGCTCCACGATGGCTTCGAACATGACGGTTGAACCCCCAGCTCAACAGTGGCCAAGGGGCTATCGTCCGCACAGGGGCCAGGGTGTGCCGATTGAGCAGTCCCTTGCAGCGCACACCTGCTTGCCAGCCAGCATGCCTTCCTCCCCTCGCAACCAGCAGATGCCGAAGATGTTTAGAGGGGTGGCTCTCAGGGCCTTGATGTGTGCGGACTTGATTCAAAGCGGAAGCAGAGTCTCCCGTCAGACTGGGGTTGGTCCCAAGGACAATGATCCTGCGACCCTCTTGGTGACTTCGTCCTCGAAGATAGTGATCACTCAGCAGTCAGGTCCCTCGGTCGACACCTCAGTGGACATTGAGCCCTTGACCTTTAAATACATTCGCTCGGATGGATTCCCGCCCAGGGTGATCAACCCCTCGGTGCTGTGTCATGGTGATTCGCAGGTGTCGACATTCGAGGTCGCAGGTGTGGATGGTTTTGAATCGCAACTTGCTTGGAGATTTGATGACACCAGTCATCTTCCCCCTGCCAACAGACATGACTCTCGGTTTGTGAATGGAAGTCGCGGCGTTCGAGTCCAGGTCTCCGCGCCGACGAAGGGAAATCTCGTTGGGATGATTGTTGCGCTGCCAGAGCATGAGATTGTGTCGGACGCAGCTAGGCTGCGGATCGATGTTCCGGCAGTTGATATTGTGACAGCCAAGGTGAATCCCCGGGTGCTGGCAAGCGATGAGAATGCTCCAAGCACCTACGCAATTGATCCCGCCAAGATTCCGGCCGATGTGGCCATGGCATCCAAGATTTGGATGCAGGCTTGTATAAAAATCGAGATGGTCACCCAGGAGTCACAATCGCCAAGATCGGAGAGCAGTTCATTTCCGATAACTTCGAAGTCCAAGGAGAATCAACCCGGATTGGCCGATGTCTTGCCGGAAGAGTTGGACGTATTGTGGTATTGTAGGGGATTATGACCGGAGTCCTGTTCGTGATTATATTGAAGTTTATTATCGACGCAGGGCAATGAATATTCGGAATCAGCTTGGCATGACTACCCCGATGGGGGTGCTCCTCTTGGTTGGGGCAAACAGGAGCAGGGATGGCAGTGCGCAAGAACCTGAAGTGCCGGATGAAGTCCGTGGTCAGGTCTTGGCTCACGAGATTGGCCACCACTTTGGGTTGAGCGGCAACACTCCTCAGGCGCAGATTGATTCGATCGTGGTTGCTCCGAAATATGACAGGGGACATGCCCAAGTGCGGGAGTCTTTGATGTACGATGTGCGAGACAGAGCGGCCCCAGGTCCTTATGATGTGTCGCTGTTTGAGTTTAATTTCGTAGACCGTTGGAAGGGGGTGGGGTTTGTTTCGAAATATCAGTAGGATTGTTTTTGCTGCCCTGGCTCTTTTGGTTGTTTCATGCTTGGAGGGGCGCGTACGGCGTGAGTTTGAGGTGATGGTTGAGAAGGAAGGAATGCGAAGCCATGAGCCAGTCCTGAGCCCTGGGCAGCCTGATCCCGTTGAAGAATTCATTGGGAGGAACCCTGGTGAGGCTTATGACGTTTGTGTAGATGCGTTGAAGAAGAACCTGCGTCCCGCCAGGGATGAAGAGTATCGTGCGGCTGACATGGCGCTTCGCTGTGTTTCTGCGAGTGGCAACCAAAAGGCCTTGGCCTTCCTTGAGTGGGTGGCCTTTGAAGCGACGGCGGATTCTTTTATCGCAGGTCAGGCTGTGTATTTCATAGGGACGCTGGCTCCCGGGAAGATGGTCTGGGCGCTTGTGAGGCGATTGGAAATGGAGAGTTATCCTGGGGCACGGTCACGGTTGGTGCACGATCTCCTGTTGAGCCAGGATCCTGTCGCTGCTGAATCGCTGGACGATGCCGTAAAGAGAGAGACCGATGAGGCGGTTCGCAGGCAGATGATTCGAAGCGCCTATTTGCTACGTCATTCTGAGCAGTGTGTGCGTTATGGCGTGAAGAAAAAGGTGGACGGTGAAATGCCTGTTTGTGAATACATGTGTGTTGGTCGTAGTGTGTCGGAGAGGAGTACGTCTGGATCATGTCCTGAGTACATCCTGGCGCCGCCGGTGAGTGGAAAATGATATTGGATTGAAGGCCTGTTGTGGTTGTTGCTCAGGAGAGCGAAGGAATCGCGTAGATGTGAGTGGTATTGTTATGGGTTTGAGCTGCCCCCGGCGTTGGACGCGGTCACACGCGGTTTGATGTTGTATCCGCCTTGGCCCGCGCATCCGCATCCCTACAGCTGGGAGTTCTCCCGCGAGGACATGGGTGCGAACCACGAGCTGGATTGGTCGCCGTGGGGCTCCGCCCGCTTCGTGGACAAGTCCGGACGGATCTGGGAGCGCGAGTTGCTCCTCTTCTAGGGGCCTCGGAATGGGTCGCGTCGGCGCTGGGAGGTGGAAGGTGGATCCCCATCGGGGATGCTTCCGGAACAGCGGGGGACTTCAGCCTTGGCTTGTTCGAGTGACGGTCTTGGTTGCCGTCGCCTTGCCCGAGAGGACTCAGGATGAAGAGGCTCCGCTCCTCCGACACCCATGTCCTTCAATCGGGAGAAGACCTGTTCTTCGTGTGGTTCTCTCTGCAACCGGCGCGCTGTGGCTTGAACGAGCCCATCCTGGATGGAGGCGTCATCTACGCGATCGACGGGCAGGGCCGCATCCTGGACAGGAGGTAGCAGCCAGGACGCGGAAGTCGATGGGCCGCTCGCGCAGGTGAACTGACCTGCGCAGGACAGAGGTCCGTCGCGGCTTGAAGGCGGTTGGGGGGCAGGGGTGGAGTGACTCCCATGAACCCCAGCGTCCGGCACGGAAGCCCCGGTTCTCATGCCGGGGCTTTCTTCGTCCTCACGGTGATGATGGCTACTGCTTGTGGACACACCCAACGTCCCGAGCGGAAGACCTATGTCGTCTCCGAGGATGCGCGAGGCGTCGGAACGGCGGAAGGGCCTGGCACGGGCGGCTCTGGGGCGGAGGCCTACTGTGCGGAGGTCCAGAAGCAGTGCTTCCAGACGTGCTGGAGACGGAAGCCCCCTGTCACCAGCATCCCGAAGCATTCAGCGACGCACCATGAGTACTGCACGAAGACATGCCGTGAGGAGTTCATGAAGTGCGTCGAGGAGCAGGAGGCACTGGAACGTATGGATGTCAGGCGGGACTTGCGATTTCCCAACATGCCTGCAGCGCTGGAATGGCTGAGGGAGCACAAGTCCGAAGTGGCCTTGGGAGCCGTTGTCATTGTCGCAGGCGTCGCGTTCACGCTCGTGGTGGTACCCGCGGGTCTACTTGTATTGAGCCCTATCTGAGCGAAAGGGGGATGCCGTGAGTGAGGTCCCAGAAATCGATGTACGAGGCATCCTTGAGGTCCTTGATGCCGCGAGCCAACACCACACACGGGGAACTCGAGATTGGAACGCCTTCGAAGCGGCGGCGTTCTGCCTGCTTTATGTTCAGCATCTCGGGAAGCTGAAGGAGTTCGCGCACTACTATCGGGAACGTCTCGATCCCGATTTCAAGATCAAGGTTGAACGGGACTTCGCAACACGGGCCGAAGCAGAGTCTTGGCTCAAAAGCGGGGATGCTGAAGATGGCGTGCAGCTTCGCATCGACGGCAAAGGCTTCCTGGTGGTCCGACTCCCAGGGCGGCTCACCCTGATGAACAACCCACTGCCAGAAGAACTCGGCACTGACGACTCCGAGGACTGACCCACGTTGGACAGGAGGTAGCGACCAGGCTCCCGCCCTGGTGGTTGCTGCTGAAATGTTGTGCGCTGGGTCTGGATAATCGAAATTTAGACTTAATTCGCTGAATTTTAGCCTCCATCGGCTTGAAACTAGCCCGGACAGAACCCACAATGCATCGCGTCAGCTCTCTGGAGAGGTGCGGCGATGCAGAAGTGGATGGCGATGGTCCTGCTGGTGGCGGTGGCGGTGGCGGGACTGCTGGTGGCCCCGGCGGCGCAGGTGAAGCAGGGCGGCC
Source organism: Corallococcus sp. AB032C (assembly GCF_003668935.1). Lineage (NCBI taxonomy): Bacteria > Pseudomonadati > Myxococcota > Myxococcia > Myxococcales > Myxococcaceae > Corallococcus > Corallococcus sp. AB032C. The sequence goes on from NZ_RAWP01000002.1 coordinate 176,765, forward strand.
CCATCAACCCGGCGGACACCGCGTGGCTGCTCACCGCCACGGCGCTGGTGCTGCTGATGACTCCCGGCCTGTCGTTCTTCTACGGCGGCATGGTGCGGCTGAAGAACGTGGTCTCCACCCTGATGCAGAGCTTCATCGCCATGGCCGTCATCAGCTTGCTGTGGGTCGTGGTGGGCTTCAGCCTTTGCTTCGGCGACAGCTTCCACGGTCTCATCGGTGATCCGCGCACCTTCTTCATGTTCAGCGGCGTGGGCGGCGAGACGCATCCGGACCTTGCGCCCACCGTGCCGCTGCTCCTCTTCGCGCTCTTCCAGCTCAAGTTCGCCATCATCACCCCGGCGCTCATCACCGGCGCGTTCGCGGAGCGCGTGCGCTTCAAGGCGTACCTGCTCTTCATGGTGCTCTTCAGCGTCTTCATCTACGCGCCGCTCGCCCACTGGACGTGGCACCCGGAGGGCTTCCTGCGCCAGTGGGGCGTGCTCGACTTCGCCGGTGGCACCGTGGTGCACATGTCCGCGGGCCTCGCCGCGCTCGCGGGCGCCATCGTGCTGGGCCGCCGCCAGGTGCACCTGACGCACGCCACGCATGCTCCCGCCAATGTGCCCTTCGTGATGCTCGGCACGGGCATGCTGTGGTTCGGCTGGTTCGGCTTCAACGCGGGCTCCGCGCTGTCCGCGTCGTCCCTGGCAACGCTCGCCTTCGCCACCACCAACACGGCCTCCGCCGCCGCGATGCTCGGGTGGATCGCCTTCGACTGGCTGCGTGGCCGCAAGCCCAGCGCCATGGGCGCCTGCGTGGGCGCGGTGGTGGGCCTGGTCGCCGTCACCCCCGCCGCGGGCTTCATCACCGTGGGGCAGAGCATCCTGGTGGGCCTGGTCGCCAGCCTCGTCAGCAACGCCGCCGTCCACTTCAAGAGCCGCACCGCGCTGGATGACACGCTCGACGTGTTCCCCTGCCACGGCCTGGGCGGCATCGTGGGCATGGTGCTCACCGGCGTGCTCGCCAAGGACGTGGGCCTCATCTACGGCACCACGCGCACCTTCCTCATGCACCTGCTGGCGCTGGTCGTCGTCTCCGTCTTCTCCTTCGTGGGTTCCTACATCCTGTACAAGATCGTCGACCGCATCGTCCCGCTGCGCGTCACCCGCGAGCAGGAGGAGGAGGGCCTCGACCTGAGCCAGCACGGAGAGACCGTGGGCGAGGTCCCCACCGCGGCGCTCGCCGTCCCTACGCCGCCTGCGCCCGCCGCGAGCGCGTCCACCGCCCCGGAGCACGCCGCTCCGTCGGAGCCCGTGCCCGCGTAGCGTTCTTCCCCACCGACGCCGGTGCACACGGGGCCCCTCGCTTCACGCGGGTGGGCCCCGTGATGCTTTGGGCCTCCAATCGTGCGGACCCCGCGAGGCCGTGAGCCTGTCGGGTGGCGTCCTCGCGGATCATTCGCGCGGGCAGCGCCCTGTCCGGGGCCTGACTGCGACCTGCCATGCACCGGACGTCCGTTCATGCATGGGCACCTACGGCGTTGAGACAAGGCCCGTCATCGAATGACGGGGCTGGCTTCGCCGTGGGGGAGCGCATGTCGAGGAAGTGCAATGAATTGAGAATCGTTGTCCTGGGAGTCGTGCTCGCGGTGTGGGGTTGCTCGAAGGAGCCCGCATCCGCGCAGGCCCCGCCGGTGCGGGAGGCCCCGGCGGGCGTGCGGGCCGGGCCGGGAGGCACCACGAGCCTGGGGGAACTGCCCGTCGTGCCGGGCCTGTCCGTCGCGAAGGTCTTCGCCCAGAAGCTGGGAAAGCCCACGTCCCTGGGAGAGACGACGGCGGTGCACGTGAAGCTGCCGCCCCCCGCCAATCGCGGGCTCGCGAGCAGCCTCGTGCGCGTGGTCGGTGATTCGTCAGGGCCCACCGTCCTCTTTCGCTCCGACACCCTGGCCCGGCTCGGGGTGATTCCGGCGAGCCCAGGCCCCGAGTTCTTCACCCTCTTCGCGCGGCTCCCGGAGCCGGAGGTGGAGCGCCGCGAAGAGAGCGAGCGGCGGCTGGCCTCGGGCGAGTTCGGGATGCCCACCCGGGAGACCGTCCTGTTCAACGGTCGCCACCCGGCTGCCCGTTACGAGGGGCTCCCCATGGACGCCAACGCCTTCGCACAGGGCGCGCTCGTACCCCAGACGAGTTGTCCCTGGGTACCCGCTTCCACCGAGGACTGGTGGGAGCGGACGCAGATGATCCGCGACCCGGCCGTGGTGCTCGACCCGGCGCGCACGTGGGACCCTTGCACCGGCGCGGGGACGAAGGGAGGCGTGTGGACCTTCGCGCACCTCATGCGGGAGATGGCCCAGGGCTCCGGCGTGAGCCCGGAGGACTTCGTGCTCGAATGGCTGTCGCTCTGGCTCAATGACTTCCAGGCCAACGGCGACACGGTGCCCGCGCGCCGCAAGATGTATGACGAAGTGATTGCCCCCTGGGCCGCCGCCAGCGGCGCGTCCTCATCCCTCGAGTTCAACGCCGGCACGGGCCTCTGGGAAGTGGTGCTGCGCCAGCCGCTGGACCTGGACATCGCGCCCTTCCGGCTGCTGGCCATCGTCAACCGCATCGACCTGGCGGGCGGCTCGGAATACTCCGGCCGGTCATCCAACCCGGGCGAGCTGCGGTTCATCTTCGGGCTGACGCGCCCCTCGCCCTGGGGAGGTGGAACGGAGGCGACGTGCAACCTCAAACCCTTCACCACCATCTTCGAATACGGCGTGCCGGGCGAGGGGTGCCGGGCCATCACCGGTTGGGCGCGGCAGTGGGTGGGGTTGGGGATGTACCCGACCTTCAACGAGGCCTACCGGTCGCGGCTGCAGCGGATGACGGAGAGCGTCGTCCGGCATGGGCGCGCGCCTGGGAAGGGCAACCGGAGCGCGCTCAACCAGCTGCGCACCAATGAAGTGGCCCTGGCGTTTCCGTGGGAGCTGAGGGAATTCCACCTGGCGGACGAGCACCCCGGCACCGGCAAGGACATCCCCTCCAACGGGCTGTTGCGCGTCCACACGATGGCGCTGACCCCCGACGACGCGACCCACGACTTCCGTACGGACCCCGACGTGGACTTCTTCGTGCGCACGCACGTCAAGAACGGCGTCGAGCAGCCGGTGACCGTCCCCACCCACTGCACCGCCCGCTTCGCGGTGCCTCACGGCATCAACGGCGTGCCCTTCCTGGGGGCCAACGCGCTGGTGGCGCCGCCCACCCACTGGGAGGCCCTCTCCGCGGTATCCACCCGCGCCACGGAGGTCTGCGCGCGGAAGGAGTTCTCCAGCAACACGTGCAATGGCTGTCACTTCAAGGACACGGGCACCAACGACTTCTCCGGCACGGACAACCTGGCCTTCACGCACGTCAGTCCCACGTCGGGCATCCCGGCCCGGCAGTCCAAGTTCCTGACGGGTGGGGGCGACGGCTTCATGTTCGTCGTGCCGGATGCCCAGTTCGGAGCGCAGGTGACGTCGTGGCCGTTCGCGGACCTGCTGCGCCGCCACCAGCGGCTCCAGGAGCTGGCCCATTGCTCCACCTGCGGATGGTTCATCGACCTGGACGCGGGCTACCTGAACCGGATGGAGGCGATCGCCGGGAGCGTGCCCCTGGACCTGGCGCCCGGCTCACCCGCGTCGACGCTCACGGTGGGCCCCATCCGCGACGTCGACGTGGTGAAGCGGCTGCTGGAGCTGCGCCCTGGCTTCAGGATGCGGCCGCGGGAGCTGCCGCTCGACTTCCTCGAGCCTCCCGCGGCCCGCGTCCACTGACGGGCTCCGTGATGCGTTGGGCCTCCAAGCGTGTGGACCCCGCGAGGCCGTGAGCCTGTCGGGAAGGGAATGGGCGCGGCCCCCGCTGATCACTCGCGCGGGCAGCACCCTGTCCGGGCCTGACTTCGATCCGTCACGGGGTGGACGTCCGTGCACGCACTTTCGCTCCGGCGGCGTTGAGTCAATGCCAGCCATTCAAGGCAAGCGCTGGCTTTGCCGGGGGGAGTGCATGTTTCGGAAGTGCGAGGAATTGAGAATCGTCGTGGTGGGGGCCGTGCTGGCGGTCAGCGGCTGTGCGAAGGATCCGGCGCAGGAGCCTTCGCGGCAGGACGCCGCGGAGGAGTCGCGGGGGAGCAGCACGAGCCTGGGGGAACTACCGCTCGTGCCGGGTCTGTCCGTCGCCAGGACCTTCGCCCAGAGGCTGGAGCAGCCCACGCCCCTGGGGGAGACGACGGCCGTGCACGTGAAGCTGCCGCCCCCGGCCAACCGGCTCCTCTCGGACAGCCTGGTGCGCGTGGTGGGAGACCCGGCGCGGCCCACGGTCCTGTTCCACTCCGACACGCTGGCGCGGCTGGGCGCGATTCCCTCGAGCCCCGGTCCGGACTTCTTCACGCTCTTCGCGCGGCTCCCGGACTCGGAGCTGGAGCGGCGCCAGGAGAACGAGCGCCGCCTGGCCTCGGGCGAGCTTGGGCCGACCACCCGGGAGTCCATCCTGTTCAACGGTCGCCACCCGGTCGCCCGCTACGAGGGGCTCCCCGTGGACGCGCAGGCCTTCAGGTGGGGCGCGCAGACGCCGGTCACGAACTGTCCGCTGGTGCCGACCTCCACCCAGCCGCAGTGGGAGCGGACGCAGATGATCCGCGACCCGGCCGTGGTGCTCGACCCGGCGCGCACGTGGGACCCTTGCACCGGCGCGGGGACGAAGGGAGGCGTGTGGACCTTCGCGCACCTCATGCGGGAGATGGCCCAGGGGTCCGGCGCGCGGCCGGAGGCCTTCGTGCTGAACTGGCTGTCGCTCTGGCTCAATGACTTCCAATCCAACGGCGACACGGTGCCCGCGCGCCGCAAGATGTATGACGAAGTGATTGCCCCCTGGGCCGCCGCCAGCGGCGCGACCTCGGCCCTCCAGCAGAACGCCTCCACGGGCCGCTGGGAGGTGGTGCTGAGCAAGCCGCTGGACCTGGACATCGCGCCCTTCCGGCTGCTGGCCATCGTCAACCGCATCGACCTGGCCGGCACCCGGGACTCCGACGACAAGCCGACCGACCCGGGCGAACTGCGCTTCATCTTCGGGCTGACGCGCCCCTCTCCCTGGGGCGGTGGAACGGAGGCGACCTGCAACCTCAAGCCCTTCACCGTCATCTTCGAATACGGCGTGCCCGGCGAGGGGTGCGCGCCGGTCGTCGCCTGGGCACGGCAGTGGGCGCTGCTGGGGACGTTCACGTCCTTCAACGTGGCCTACAAGGCGCAGCTCACCCAGATGACCCAGAGCGTCGTCCTGCGGGGACGGGCTCCGGGGAAGGGCAACGCGAACGCGCTCAACCAGATTCGCACCAACGAGGTCGCCCTGGCGTTTCCGTGGGAGATGCGGGAGTTCCGGCTGGCGGACGAGCACCCCGTCACCGGCAAGGACAAACCCTCCAACGGGCCCCTGCGCGTCCACACGATGGCACTGACTCCCGATGACGCGACCCATGATTCCCAGACGGATCCGGACATCGACACCTTCGTCCGCACGCAGGTCAAGAACGGCGTCGAGCAGCCGGTGACTGTCCCCACCCGGTGCACCGCGCACTTCACGGTGCCTCGCACCCTCAATGGCAGACCGTTCCTGGGCGCCAACTCGCTGGTGGCGCCGCCCACCCACTGGGAGGGCTTCAGCGTGGTGCCCTCGGACGCCACGGAGGTCTGCGCGCGGAAGGAGTTCTCCGTCAACACGTGCAATGGCTGTCACTTCAAGGACACGGGCACGAACGACTTCTCCGGCACGGACAATCTGGCCTTCGTGCACGTCAGCCCCACGTCGGGCATCCCGGCGCGGCTGTCCAAGTTCCTGACGGGCGGGGGCTCGGGCTTCATGTTCACCGTGCCGGATGCCCAGTTCGGGGCCGCCGTGGCGTCGTGGCCGTTCGCGGACCTGCTGCGCCGGCATCAGCGGCTGCAGGAGCTGGCCAGCTGCACCACGTGCGGATGGTTCATCGACCTGGACCTGGGCTTCCTGTCCCGGATGCAGGCGCTCGCCGGGAGCGTGCCCCTGGACGTGCCCCCCGGGGCGCCAGCGCCAGCGCTCACGGTGGGCCCCATCCGTGACATCGGCGTGGTGAAGCAGCTGCTGGAGCTGCGTCCCGGCTTCAGGACGCAGCCGCGGGAGTTGCCGCTCGACTTCCTCCAGCCACCCGCGGCCCGCGTCCACTGACGGAACGCGGCGCCTAGAACGCGCAGTCCTGGCCGCGCGTGGGCAGCACGGAGGCGGTGCCGGACAGCCAGGTGTCCAGCGCGCGCGCCGCCTCACGTCCGTCCGCGAGCGCCCAGACGATGAGGCTCGCGCCCCGGCTGGCGTCGCCCGCGCAATACACGCCCGGCGCGGAGGTGGAGAACTTCGCGTCCACCTGCACCGTGCCGCGCGGGGACAGCGTCACGCCCAGCTCCTCCGCCAGCCGGTCCGTGTTCGGGCCGGTGAAGCCCATGGCGAGCACGAGCAGGTCCACCTCGAACACCTCCTCGGAGCCCGGCACCTCCACCAGCTTCAGTGCGCCGTTCGGCTCGCGCTGCATCTCCACGCGCACCGCGTGCAGGCGCTTCAGCTGGCCGTCCTCGCCCTCCAGCCGCTTCGTCATCATCGCGAAGGCGCGCTCGCCGCCCTCCTCCTGGCTGGATGAGGTGCGGAACACCAGCGGCCAGCGCGGCCACGGGTTCTCCTTCGCGCGCAACTGCGGCGGCGCGGGGAGCAGCTCCACCTGCATCACGCTCGCCGCGCCCTGGCGCAGCGCCGTGCCCAGGCAGTCCGAGCCCGTGTCGCCGCCGCCCAGGATGATGACCCGCTTGCCCTGGGCCTCCAGCCGCGCGTCCTGCGGCGCTCCCGCCGTGACCACGCGGTTCTGGTGCTCCAGGTAGTCCATGGCCTGCAGCACGCCGGACAGCTCGCGGCCCGGCACGTCCAGCTCGCGGGCCTTGCGCGCGCCCAGGGCCAGCACCACGCCGTCGTACTGCTCGCGCAGCGCGCGCCAGCCCGGCGTGACGGCCACGTCCTCGCCCGTGCGGAAGACGATGCCCTCCGCCTCCATCAACGCGAGCCGGCGGTCCAGCACCGCCTTCTCCAGCTTGAAGTCCGGGATGCCGTAGCGCAGCAGGCCTCCGGCGCGGCTGTCCTTCTCGTACACCGTCACGCTGTGCCCGGCCGCGTTCAGTTGCGCCGCCGCCGCCAGGCCCGCGGGCCCGGAGCCCACCACCGCCACGCGCTTGCCCGTGCGCCGCGCCGGGGGCCGGGCCTTCACCCAGCCTTCCGCGAAGGCGCGCTCGGAGATCTCCTTCTCCATCTGCTCGATGGTGACCGCGTCCCGGTCGATGGCCAGCACGCACGCGGCCTCGCACGGCGCGGGGCACAGCCGTCCGGTGAACTCCGGGAAGGTGTTGGTGCGGCTGAGCACCTGGTACGCCTCCTTCCACTGGCCCCGGTACACCGCGTCGTTGAAGTCAGGGATGAGGTTCCCCAGGGGACACCCCTGGTGGCAGAAGGGGATGCCACAGTCCATGCAGCGCCCCGCCTGCCGCTTCGCCTCGTCCGCCGCCAGCGGCAGGTGCAGCTCGCGCCAATCCTCCAGGCGCTCCACCTTGTCCCGCTTGGGTGCGTGGACGCGCTGCCACTCCATGAAACCCGTGGGCTTGCCCATGGCTCAGGCCCCCCCGCCAACGACGTGGAGCTGCTGCACGCCCGCGGCCGGTGGCGGCCTGCGCGCCGCCCTTCGCGCCTGGAGCACGCGCTTGTAGTCGGACGGCATCACCTTCATGAACTGCGGCACCATCAGCTCCCAGTTGTCGAGCACCCGCCGCGCGAGCGCGCTGCCGGTGTGGTGCAGGTGGCGCTCAATCATCCCGTGCACGAGCCAGATTTCGGACTCGTCCACCAGCGACTCCAGCTCCACCATCTCCAGGTTGCAGCGCTCGCGGAAGGTGCGCTCGCGGTCCAGCACGTACGCGGTGCCGCCGCTCATGCCGGCCGCGAAGTTGCGGCCCGTCTGGCCCAGCACCACCACCACGCCGCCCGTCATGTACTCGCAGCCGTGGTCGCCCACGCCCTCCACCACCGCCTGCGCGCCGCTGTTGCGCACCGCGAAGCGCTCACCCGCGAGCCCTCGCAGGTACACCTCGCCGGCCGTGGCGCCGTAGAGGACCGTGTTGCCGACGAGCACGTTCTCCTCGGGCGTGAAGCGGCTGCCCTCCGGCGGGTAGACGATGATGCGTCCGCCGGACAGCCCCTTGCCCAGGTAGTCGTTGGTGTCGCCCTCCAGCTCCAGCGTCACTCCCGACGCGAGGAACGCGCCGAAGCTCTGGCCCGCGGAGCCCTTCAGCTTCACCCGCAGCTTCCCGTCCGGCAGCCCCTGCGCGCCGTGACGGCGGGCAATCTCGCCGGACAGCATGGCGCCCACCGCGCGGTGCGTGTTCGCCACCGGCAGCGTCAGCATCAACGGCGGCCCGCCCGCGAGCACGGACTGAGCCTTCGTCAGCAGCTCGTGGTCCAGGTGGTCCGCCACGTCCTTGCGGTGCGGCGTCTGGCAGTGGCGCGGCTCGGTGGCCGGCGCGGACGGCGCGGTGAGCAGCGCGGACAAGTCCACCTTGCGCGCCTTCCAGTGGTCCACCGCCGCGCGCTGGCGCAGCAGGTCCACCCGGCCCACCAGCTCCTCCAGCTTGCGCACGCCCAGCTTCGCCATGTGCAGGCGCAGGTCCTCCGCCAGCAGCAGGAAGAAGCTCACGACGTTCTCCGGCGTGCCCTGGTAGCGCTCGCGCAGCGCCGGGTCCTGCGTGGCGATGCCCGCCGAGCAGGTGTTGAGGTGGCACTTGCGCAGCATGATGCAGCCCACGGACACGAGGCTCGCGGTGGCCAGGCCGAACTCCTCCGCGCCCAGCAGCGCCGCCACCAGCACGTCGCGCGCGGTGCGCAGGCCGCCGTCCACCTGCACGCGGATGCGCGAGCGCAGGCCGTTGTGCACCAGCACCTGCTGCGTCTCCGCCAGCCCCAGCTCCCACGGCAGGCCCGCGTGCTGGAGGCTGGAGAGGGGAGAGGCGCCCGTGCCGCCCTCGTAGCCCGCCACCACTACGCAGCCCGCGCCCGCCTTGGCCACGCCCGCGGCGATGGTGCCCACGCCCACCTCGCTCACCAGCTTCACGCTCACGCGCGCCTTCGCGTTCACGGACTGGAGGTCGTAGATGAGCTGCGCCAGGTCCTCGATGGAGTAGATGTCGTGGTGCGGCGGCGGCGAAATCAGCGTCACGCCCGGCGTGCTCCAGCGCACGCGCGCAATCCGCTCGTCCACCTTGTGGCCCGGAAGCTGGCCGCCCTCGCCGGGCTTGGCGCCCTGGGCCATCTTGATTTGGAGCTCGTCCGCGTTGACCAGGTACTCGGCGGTGACGCCGAAGCGCGCGCTGGCCACCTGCTTGATGGCGCTGCGGCGCGAGTCGCCGTTGGGGTCCTGGGTGTAGCGGCGAGACTCCTCGCCGCCCTCGCCGCTGTTGGACTTGCCGCCCAGCCGGTTCATCGCGATGGCCAGCGTCTCGTGCGCCTCCGCGCTGATGGAGCCGAAGGACATGGCGCCGGTGACGAACCGCCGCGCCAGCTCCAGCGCGGGCTCCACCTCCTCCAGCGGCACCGGCGTACAGCCGTCCGTCACCACGTCCAGCAGGCCGCGCAGGTTGCTGTGCTCGCGCGTCTCGTCGTCCGCCAGCTTCGAGTACTCCTGGAACTGCGTCGCGTCGTTCGCGCGCACCGCCGCCTGGAGCTTCGCCACGGTGGCGGGGTTCCACTTGTGGCGCTCACCCTGCCGGCGCCAGCGGAACTGCCCGCCCACTGGCAGCAGGTCCTCCTCGCCGTCCGCGCCGGCGCCGAAGCCGCGCGCGTGCCGCTCCGCCACCTCGCGGCCCAGCTCCGGCAGGCCCACGCCCTCCACGCGCGACGACGTGCCGGTGAAGTGCTTCTCGATGAGGCTTCGCTGCAGGCCCACTGCCTCGAAGAGCTGCGAGCCGCGGTAGGACTGGAGCGTGGAGATGCCCATCTTGGACATCACCTTGAGCAGGCCCTCCTCCAGGCCGTGGAGGTACTGCGCCTGCGCCTTGTCCGCGTCCGCCTTGAGCTCCCCCGCGTCCGCCAGCGCGCGCAGCGTGTCCAGCGCCAGGTACGGGTTCACCGCGGACACGCCGTAGGCGAACAGGCACGCGAAGTGGTGCACCTCGCGCGCCTCCGCCGTCTCCAGCACGATGCCCGTGTACATGCGCGTGCCGTCGCGCACCAGGCGCTGGTGCACCGCGGACACGGCCAGCAGCGCGGGGATGGCCGCGTGCGCCGAGTCCACGCCCCGGTCGCTCAACACGAGGATGCTCGCGCCCGCGTCCACCGCGTCCACCGCCGCCGAGCACAGCCGCTCCACCGCGACCTCCAGCGCTGTCGCCGCGCCGCCCGCGTGCGGATACAGGAGGCTCAGTGGACGCGGCTCGAAGAGGCCGGTGTCTCCGCGCAGGTTCGCCAGTCGCGCCAGCTGCCCGTTGGTGAGGATGGGGCCGGGCAGCGACAGCCGGTGGCACTGCTCCGGCGTCTCCTCGAAGGTGTTGCCCTCCGGGCCCAGCGCGGTGGCCAGCGTCATCACCAGCGCCTCGCGCAGCGGGTCGATGGGCGGGTTGGTCACCTGCGCGAAGAGCTGGTGGAAGTAGTTGAAGAGGGTGGGGGCCTGGTCGCTCAGCACCGCCAGCGGTGTGTCCGTGCCCATGGAGCCCGTGGGCTCCTTGCCCGTCTCCGCCATGGGGACCAGCGTGGTGCGCACGTCTTCATCCGTGTAGCCGAACGCGCGCTGCGTCCGCCACAGCGTCTCGCCCTTCAGACGCGCGGGGGCGGGGACGGCGGGCAGGTCCTCGAAGGTGAAGACGTTGCGCTGGAGCCAGCGGCGGTAGGGCCAGCGCGAGGTGATTTCATGCTTCACCTCTTCGTCCTCCAGGATGCGCCCCTCCGTGGTGTCCACCAGCAGCATGCGGCCCGGCGTCAGCCGGCCCTTGCGGCGCACCTGCGACGGGGGCACGTCGATGACGCCCGTCTCCGACGCCAGGATGATGCGGTCGTCCTCCGTCACCAGGTAGCGCGCGGGGCGCAGGCCGTTGCGGTCCAACGTCGCGCCAATGAGCTGTCCATCCGTGAACGCGATGGCCGCGGGGCCGTCCCACGGCTCCAGCAGGGACGCGGAGTACTCGTAGAAGGCGCGGCGCTCGTCGCCCATCTCCTTGTGACCCTCCCACGCCTCCGGGATCATCATCATCATCGCGTGGGGCAGGGTGCGGCCGCCCAGGTAGAGCAGCTCCACCATGTTGTCGAACTGCGCGGAGTCGCTCTTGCCCGGGACGATGATGGGCCACAGCGGCTCCAGGCTCCCGCCCAGCTTCGCCGTCTGGAGCAGCCCGCGCCGCGCCGTCATCCAGTTGCGGTTGCCACGCAGGGTATTGATTTCACCGTTGTGCGCGATGAAGCGGAACGGCTGCGCCAGCTCCCACGTGGGGAAGGTGTTGGTGGAGAAGCGCGAGTGCACCAGCGCCAGCGCGCTGACGAACTCCGGGTGCCGCAGGTCCGCGTAGAAGCGCGGCAGCTGCCGGGGCAATAGCAGCCCCTTGTAGATGAGTGTCTCCGACGAACAGCTGGCCACGTGGAAGCGCCCCTGCGGATCCACGCCGCGCGCCTGCACGCGGTTCTCCACCAGCTTGCGGATGCGGTAGAGCTTGCGCTCGAAGGCGCTGGGCACCACGCGGCGCCGGGCGATGAACAGCTGCCGGATGAACGGCGCGGCCTCTCGCGCGAGCGGCCCCAGCTCCTCCGGCGCCACCGGCACGTCGCGCCAGCCGAGCAGCCGCTGCCCCTCCTCCTCCACCACGTCCTCGAACAGCGCCTCGCACGCGCGGCGCGCCTCCGGCTCTGGCGGCAGGAACACCTGCGCCACGCCGTACTGGCGGCGCGGCGGCAACTCGAAACCCAGCCGCGGCGCTTCATGGTTGAAGAAGCGATGCGGCAACTGCACCAGGATGCCGGCGCCGTCGCCCGTCTCCGGGTCGCGCCCTGCCGCGGCGCGGTGGCTCAACCGGTTGAGCAGCTCCAGCGCGTCCTCCACGATGCCCCGCGAGCGCTGTCCCCGGATGTGGGCCACGAATCCCACGCCGCAGGCGTCGTGCTCGGTCTCCGGCTCATACAGCCCGTAGCGCGGAGGGAGGGTGAACGGCATCGTCGGAACCCCTTTCCCGCATGACGCGGGAAGCCAAGCTGTGGAGCCTCCAGGCTAACGCGTCGTGTCGCAGCCCGTAAAGACAGGGTGACTCAGGGGGTCGAGTCACCGCGTGGAGTGGTGCCGGGGAGACAGGCACCCCGTGGGCACTCACGCTCCGTGCGACCCGCGCCGCATGCAGGGCTGGGCGGACGACATTCGCCTGCGATGAACGGCCAACATTCAGCGCAATTGGTTCTTTCCCCCCTGCCGCGCCGCTTCCCATCCTCCGGCCACCTTGGAACTGATGCAGCGGCTGAAGACGGAGACGCGCCCCCACCATGAGCGCACGGAGGGCGTGGTGCGTCTGATGGACGCGCACCTGACGCCCGCGGGCTACCAGCGCCAGCTGGAGGCCTTCTACGGTCTCTACCTGCCCCTGGAGGCGCTGCTCGCCGGGCCCCTGGCGGTCCTGGAGCCGGCGCTGGACCTGGGTGCGCGTTGGAAGACGCCGCTGTTGGAAGCGGACCTGCGCGCCATGGGGCACGACACGGCCTCGCTCGCGCGGTTGCCGCGCGCCTCCTCGCTGCCGGCGCTGCCGGGGTTGGCGGAGGCGCTGGGCTGCGCGTACGTGCTGGAGGGCTCCACGCTGGGGGGCCAGCTCATCCTGCGCCACCTGACGCGCCACTTCGGGGCGGACGCGCGCGTGGGGAACTTCGCCTTCTTCCGGGCCTATGGCGACCAGGTGGGCCCCATGTGGCGCGCGTTCGGTGAAGCCCTCACCCGGGCGTCCGAACGGGCGGCCTCCGAGGCCTTCGACGCGGCCGTCGTGCATGGCGCCCGCGATACCTTCGACACCTTCGCCGCCTGGTTGATGCGAGAGCACGATGTCTCTGTCCGTCTCTGATGCCGACCTCAGCGTCTGTGACCGCGAGCCCATCCACCTGCTGGGCGGCATCCAGCCCCGGGGTGTGCTCGTCGCCTTCCACCAGGACACGAAGGACGTCGCGGTCGTGAGCGCGAACGCCCACGCGCTGCTCGGCGCCGGGCCGGACGCGCTCCTGGGCAAGCCCCTCGCCAACGTGCTGCCGCACGGGCTGCTCGCGCGCGTGGAGGCGGGGCCGGGGCCTGTCACCGTGGAGGTGTCGGGACAGCGCTGCTCCGCGCTCCTGCACGACAGCGACGGCCTGCGCGTGCTGGAGCTGGAGCCGCTGGCGGACGAGGACGTGGGCGCGGAGGAGACGGCGCTGGGCGCGGTGCAGCGGCTGGTGTCGCCGCTGGCGCGCGCGAAGGGCACGGTCGCGCTGCTTCAAGAAGCCGCGGACGCGGTGAGGGAGCTCATCGGCTACGACCGGGTGATGGTCTACCGCTTCCACGCGGACTTCCACGGCGAGGTCGTGGCGGAGAGCGTGCGCGAGGGCGTGGACTCCTTCATGGGCCTGCACTACCCCGCGAGCGACATCCCCGCGCAGGCGCGCGCCCTCTACACGCGCAACCCCATGCGCCTCATCGCGGACGTGGACGCGAAGGCCGTGCCCCTGGTGCCGCCGGTGCTGCCCGGCACCCAGCGCCCGTTGGACCTGTCCGGCTCCGCGCTCCGCAGCGTGTCGGAAATCCACCTGGAGTACCTGCGCAACATGGGCGTGGGCGCGTCCTTCAGCGTGTCGCTCCTGAAGGACGGACAGCTCTGGGGGCTCATGGCCTGCCATCACCTGGCGCCCCGCACGGTGTCCGCCGCTCGGAGGCAGGCGTGCGAGGTGCTGGCGCGGCTGCTGTCGCTCCAGCTCTCCGCGGAGGAGCGGAGCCTGGAGTCCGCTGCCCAGGCGCGCCGTGCGTCGCTGCTCAACGCGCTCGTCCTTCCGAACCTGGGCGAGCGCAGCCCCGCGAAGGCGCTGGAGGCGCAGGCCTCGCTGCTGATGGAGCTCACGGGCTCCCACGGCGTGGCGCTGGTGCTGGGCGCGAGCGCGGGTCCGGAGGCGTCGCCCCTGCTGCTCGGCACCACGCCGTCCGCGGAGGAGGTGCGCGCCCTGGTGGCGTGGCTTTCGGAGCGTGAGCTGCCGGATGAAGCCTTCTACGTGGACCGGCTGGGGGACGTGTACCCGCCGCTGGCCTCGCGCGCGGACGTGGCCGCGGGCCTGCTGGCGGTGCGCCTGGACCCCTCCGTGCCGCACTTCGCGCTGTGGTTCCGCCCGGAGGTGGCGCGCACCGTGTCGTGGGCCGGCAATCCGAACAAGCCCGTGCGTCCGGAGCCGGGCCATGCGCGGCTGCGGCCCCGCACGTCCTTCGACGTGTGGCGTGAGGAGATGAAGGGCGCCTGCACCCCGTGGTCCGCGCAGGACCTGGAGGCGGCGCGCGCGCTCAAGGGCGCGCTGGTGGGCGTGGTGCTGCGGCATGCGGAGGAGCTGGCCCGGCTGTCGCGGGAGCTGGCCCGCTCCAACGCGGAGTTGGACGCGTTCGGCGGCACCGTGGCGCACGACCTCAAGGAGCCCCTGCGCGGCATCCTCCAGTACAGCTCCTTCCTCCAGGAGGACTTCGGCCCCACGCTGGGCGCGGACGGACTCGGGCAGCTGGAGTCCCTGGCGTGGCTGGCGAAGCGCACGCACGAACTGCTCGACAACCTCTTCGAGTACAGCCGCCTGGGCCGGCTGGAGCTGTCGTGGGAGGAGACGGATCAGCAGGCCCTGGTGGAGGACGTGCTGAGGACGCTGGGCGCGCGGCTGGAGGAGGGCAGGGTGGAGGTCCGCTTGCCCCGCCGCCTGCCCACGGTGGCGTGTGACGCCGTCCGCATCCGTCAGGTGTGGGCCAACCTCATCAGCAACGCGGCCAAGTACCAGACAGCCGAGCCGCGCTGGGTGGAGGTGGGCTTCCTGGGGCCAGGAGAAACGCGCCCGGAGGCGGCGCGGCATGTCACCGTGCCCTACCTTTTCTACGTGAAGGACCCCGGCATCGGCATCGCGCCGCAATTCCATGAAGCCATCTTCGAGCTGTTCCGCCGCCTGCACCCCGCGCAGGCCTACGGCGGCGGCACGGGGGCGGGGCTGGCCATCGCGCGCCGGCTGGTGTCGCTGCACGGCGGCATGCTCTGGGTGGACTCCGCGCTGGGAAGGGGCTCGACGTTCTTCTTCACACTGGGCGAGGCACCGCGATCATGAAGCCGCTCCTGCTGGTGGAGGACAGTGATCCGGACGCGGAGGCGCTGATGCGCATCGCGAAGCGTCTGCCGCTGCCCGTGCCGGTGGTGCGCGTGCGCGACGGCGAGAACGCCCTGGACTACCTCTACCGGCGCGGTGTCCACGCGGACGCGGAGCGCCCGGTGCTCATCCTGCTGGACCTGCACATGCCGGGCATCGGCGGGCGCGAGGTGCTGGCCACGCTGAAGGCGGACCCCGACCTGCGCTCCATCCCCGTCATCATCTTCTCCTCGTCCGTGGCCGCGGAGGATGTGGACGGCGCCTACGCGGACGGTGCCAACAGCTACCTGTTCAAGCCCGAAGTCGGTCCCCAGTTGCAGGCCACCGCCGAAGCACTCCATGCCTTCTGGTTCAAGGCCGCGCGTCTGCCCGAGCCCCAGGAGCCGGAAGCATGAGCCTGCGCGTGCTGCTGGTGGACGACGGCATGGCGGACCGCCTCGCGGTCAGCCGCGCGCTGGCGCGTGACCCGGACATGCAATGGGAGGTGGTGCCGGTGTCCTCCGCGGAGGACGCGCTGGCGTACCTGTCCGGCAACGCGGTGGACGCGATGCTGCTCGACTACCACCTGCCTGGCATGAACGGCGTCAGCATGCTCCAGAAGCTCGCGGAGCTGGCGCTGCCCAGGGTGCCCGCCGTGGTGGTGCTCACCGGCAGCGGCAACGAGCGCGTCGCGGTGGACGCCATGAAGGCCGGCGCCCAGGACTACCTCGTGAAGGAGGCCTTCAGCCCGGAGCGCCTGCGCCGCAGCCTGCGCGCCGCGGTGGACACGATGCGCATGACGCGCGAGCTGGAGGATCGCCGCCTGCGGGCCGAGCGCGCCGAGGCCGCCGCCCGCGAGGCACTGGCCGTGCGCGACGAGCTCTTCTCGCTGGCGACGCACGACCTCAAGGGCCCGCTCCAAATCATGACGCTCAACGCCCAGGTGCTGCGCCGGCAGATCCCCGCCGCCGCGATGACGCCCGCCCTGGAGACACGCCTGGGCCACATCGTGCGCGCGGCGCACCGCATGGGCGAGCTCATCGACCACTTCCTGGAGGTGACGCGCGGCCAGGAGCGCCCGCTCAAGCGCGAGCCCATGGACCTGCTGGTCATGGTGCGCGGCAAGGTGCGCGAGCTGGAGGCCAACGCGTCACGCCACTTCGTCCTGGAGGTGCCGGACGGGCGCGACTTCACCGGCGAGTGGGACGCGCACGCCCTGGAGCGCGTGCTGGAGAACCTGATGGGCAACGCGGTGAAGTACAGCGCAGCGGGCTCCACCGTCACCGTTCACCTGACGGTGGAGGAGGGGGAGACGCAGCAGTTCGTGCTGCTCGCCGTGACGGACCAGGGCATCGGCATTCCGGCGGCGGACCTGCCCTTCGTCTTCGAGCGCTTCCACCGCGGCCGCAACGTGTCCCAGGACGTGTCCGGCAGCGGCGTGGGCCTGGCCAGCGCGCGCCGCATGGTGGAGTTGCACGGCGGCACGCTCGCCGTGCGCAGCGTGGAGGGGCAGGGCTCCACCTTCACCGTGCGCCTGCCCCGGGGCATCACGGTCAGCGCGGGGCCCGCGCGGTCCACGTCCGAGCACACCGCGCAGTAGCGCGGCGCTTCAGGAGACGGCGGGCACGCCGCCGCGCAGCATGAAGAACACCACCACGCCCGTCACCGACACGTAGAGCCAGATGGGCGCCAGCCACCGCGTCACCTTGCGGTGCCGGGCGAACTGCTGCCGCCAGGAGAAGTAGAAGGCCACCAGCGCCATGGGCAGCACCGGCATGGACAGGATGACGTGGCTGGCCAGCAGCGTCAGGTACAGCCCGCGGAAGTCGCCCACGTAACGCGTGTCGCCGTGCACGAAGTGGTAGGCGAGGTAGCCCACCAGGAACAGCGCGGACGCGGCGAACGCGCTCACCATCAGATTCTGGTGCACCTTCCGCGCGCCGCGCTTGATGGCCACCCAGCCGCCCAGCAGCAGCGCCGCCGCCGTCGCGTTGAGCCCCGCGTTCACCGCCGGCATGAAGCGCAGGTCCACGCCCATGCCCGCGCCTCCGCGCCGGATGAGCAGCAGCCACGCCAGCAGCGCCAGCGCGCCAGCGGACACCACGCCGATCGCGATGAAGAAGGAGCGGTCGTGGGTGGACGAGGACGACGGGGTGAGCCCGGAAGCAGCGTTGGACATGTCCCCCTTGTGGCCCGCGTCCGGACGGCTTGCAACAGGGGCTCCAAGCGGAATCCCGCTAATACCTACATGTCGGTTGAATGGAATCGGTAAGGTCAACTAGATCTCAAACCGGAAAATCCTTCATACTTGGGGCCACTGCGTCACCCCCGACCCCCCCTCTCGGAGGTTCCCCGTGTTCAGCGTGCGTTGCCTTGCCCCCCTGGCGAGCGCCGCCCTCCTGCTCGCCCTGCCCGCAGCCGCTGAAGAAGCGGTGTGCGCGCCCGTGGCGAAAGTCCCCTTGGAGCGGCATCTCCGTCAGCTTTCTCTCGATTTGCTGGGACGTCCTCCGACCATGGAGGAGTACAAAACCTTCCAGGCCAAGGGCTCCGTCACGGCGGAAGACGTCCGCGCGATGATGAAGGATGAGTCCTTCTACGCGCGGATGCGCAACTACCACCGCGCACTGCTGCGCTCGAACATCAACTCGAGCGTGCAGGGCAACGGCGACTACCGCGTGTCCGGCACGCCGCTGAGCTTCGCGGGCAACAACTCCAACACCCTGCGCGGCGGCCAGAGCCAGCGCTGTGATGGGGAGATTGCGCAGGACAGCTGCAAGGCGAACCCGCAGGACCCCCACCAGAGCAACTCCACGGCCCCCGCCTGTCGGGACGAGCAGGGCATCCCGCTGCCGGTCAGCTACGACTACGACACGAACTTCTACCAGTGCCGCCAACTGGACGTGGCCTCCACGTCGCCCGAGCTGAAGTTCGCGGACTGCAACGCGCTGAAGGCCGACGCGACGTACGGCAAGTACGTGAACTTCTGCGACAACCGCTACCTGGCCTCCGCGAGCAAGTCCGTGGGCTACCTCTGCCTGCCGGACCCGAACAAGAACACCACCAACATCCTGGTGCCGTTTCCGGCCACGGGCGTCATCACCGCCTGGGAGCATCCCACCACCCCGACGACCAGCATGAGGCTGGAACGCTGCGGGTTCGACATCTCCACGAACCAGAAGGGCGTCTGGAAGGCGCAAACAGGGTGCGTGCAGCGCGACGGCTACGTCACCACCACGGTGCAGCCCTACTGGTCCACTACCACGGAGACCGTGAAGGTGTGTGCCGTGGAGGCGCAGGACCGCGCGACGAACCCCTACACGGGTGCGTCCTGTGAAACGTCGCGCTTCAACAGCGACCGCAGCTGCGGCTGCGGCGACAAGATGCGCCGCTGCGAAATCACCGACGTGCACACCGCGCGCGTCGCCGCCTTCAACGAGGAGCCGCTCTACATCACGGACGCCGTGGTGCGGAACGACGAGCCCTACTTCAACATCCTCACCACCCGCCGCTCCTTCGTGAACGGCCCGCTGTCGGAGTTCTACCGGCAGCGACAGGGCGCGGGCGTCTTCAGCATCAAGTCCCCCGCGGATGTGGCCACGCTGCCCGCCGTGACGTACGCGAACGCCACCCAGTGGAGCGAGTACGTCCGCGAGAACACCCACTCCGGCGTGCTCACCACGCCCGCGTTCCTCTACCGCTTCCCCACGCAGCGCGCCCGCGTGAACGAGTTCTACGAGGCGTTCCTCTGCAAGCACTTCGCCCCGGCCGCGGACGCGAACCTGCCGTCCCCGGACGACATCTGCAACCGGAGTAACAACCTGGCCACGCGCTGCGGCTGCAACTACTGCCACGCCACCATCGAGCCCACGGGCGCGCACTGGGGCCGCTACGCGGAGCGCTCCGCGCTGTTCCTGTCCCCGGAGCAGTTCCCCAAGCTGGACGTGAAGTGCCGCGACTGCGCCATCAACGGTGACACCAACTGCGGCGGCGAGTGCAGCCAGTACGTGATGCAGGCCTTCGACGGCGACGGCGCCAACTCGCTGGGCCTCCTGAAGACCTACCTCTACCGCAGCGCGGACGAGGAGAAGAACATCGAGGGCGGTCCGCAGACGCTGGTGAAGCGGATGATGGAGACGGGCGACCTGGAGCGCTGCACCGTCAAGCGCGTCTGGAACGAGTTCCTGGGCCGCGCCATGACGGTCGAGGAGCAGCGCATGTACCTCCAGACGCTGTCGCAGGACTTCGCCAAGAACAACCACAGCCTCAAGGGCCTCATCGAGCAGGTGGTGATGTCCGACGCGTACCGGAGGATCGACTGATGCGCCGCCTTCTGCTGACCGCGCTGCTCGCGCTCGCCACGGGCTGCACCCAGGGCTCCGTGGACGTCCCCGCCAAGCCCGTCCCGCTGGATGCCCAGCTGGATCCGGTGCCCAACCCGCACGGGAACACGGATCAAATCGACCCGCTGCCGGACCCGGAGGCCCAGGGTGGCAGCGTGGGCCGCGCGCCCCGCCGCCTCACCGTCGCGCAGCTCAAGGAGTCCATCCGCATCGCCGTGGGCATGGAGTGGGATGAGCTGGAGGCACGCGCCCAGTCGCTGGGCCGCGCCGACTACGCGCTCATCACCTCCGAGAACACGGAGCCCAACCTCGTCTTCGCCCGCTTCCTGGACGACGGCGCGCGCAAGGTCTGCATCGCCCAGGCGCAGAAGGACATCGCTCAGGCGGACCTGAGCCTGCGCACCCTGGGCCGCACGCTGCCCACGCCCATGAGCGACCTGACGAAGCTCACGGACGCGCAGGTGAACGAAACGCTCGTGTACCTCTCCACCCGGTTCTGGGGCGCGCCCCTCGCCGGTGACGAGCTCACGCGCTACGCGACGTTCTTCCGCAAGGCCTCCGCTCGGGCCGAAACCCTCAAGAAGCGCGACCAGGCGCTGGCGGTGGTCTGCATCGCCATGCTGACGGACTCGCGCTTCATCACCTACTGACCTTGACGGTGCCTGCGATGAAGAAGACACGCCAAGACGACCTCAGCTCCCCCGAGCGCCGCGACTTCCTCAAGGCCGGAGCCGGCTTCATGGGCTCCCTCCTCCTGGGAGGCATCCCCTTCAAGGCCGTGGCCCAGGCGACGAACATGGCGCCGCCCGACCGCTGCTTCGTGTTCGTGTATTTCAGCGGAGGGTGGGACCAGCTGCTCGCGTTCGACCCGCGTGACCCGGCGGTGTTCACCGCTGACAAGGTCAGCGACACGCGCATCATGCCGGGCTACAGCCTGCTCACCGACGCGGCCTACGCGCAGATCCCCGTCATCCCCAAGGACCGGGCGGGGGCGGCCCCGTCGAACATCGCGTTCGGGCCGGCCATCGGCGACCCGCGCGTGCCCAACCTGTCGGACCACTACGACCTGATGACGGTGGTGCGCGGCATCAACATGAGCACGCTCACCCACGAGGTGGGCTACCGCTACTTCCTCACCGGGAAGATGCCCATCGGCAGCGCGGCGCGCGGCTCCTCCACCGCCACGGAGATCGTGGGCCAGATGAAGCCCACGGTGCCCATCCCGTCCATCGCCCAGGGCGTGGAGTCCTACAACGACCGCTACGGCGGCTACGCCAACGCGCTGCGCGTGAGCGGCCTGGCGGACCTGGTGCTCACGCTGGATCCGCCCGTGGCGGCGCGCCAGCTGGACAGCGAAATCGAGAAGAGCCTCATCGACCTCAACGGCATGCCCATCACCTGCGAGGAGCAGGCGCTCACCGCGCGGGGCGTGGGCACGGCCTATGAGAGCAGCCGCGGTCAGATGCAGACCGTGATGGAGAACAAGCTGTCGGACTCGTTCCGCTTCCAGCTGGCGGCCAACCAGTCCGTGCGCGACTTCTACGGGCTCAACGGTCAGGCCTACCCGTACAACAGCGCCGCGGGCCGCGCGGCCATGGTGGCCACCGCCCTGAAGAAGGGCATCAGCCAGTGCGTGTCCATCAACCTGGCGGGCGGCCTGGACACCCACTTCGGCACGCAGCAGACGCACGCGACCAACCAGCGCGCGGGCTTCAACGCGCTGAACCTGCTGGTGACGGACCTGCGCGCCACCCAGCACCCGGGCGGCGGCAACTTCATGGACCACACCACCATCCTGGTGTTCAGCGAGTTCGCTCGCACGCCCACCATCAACGCCACGGGCGGCCGCGACCACCACCTGTCCAACAGCTGCCTGATGATGGGCGCGGGCATCAAGCACAACCTGGTGGTGGGCCGCAGCGGTGACATCGGCATGTCGCCGGGTCTGGTGGACCTGCGCACGGGCGCCAATGATCCGAACGGCTCCAACATCTTCCCCGAGCACATCATCGCGACGGTGCTGGCCTCGGCGAAGCTGGACTACAGCATCACGCGGGTGGACCCGCTGCGGTTCATCCTTGCCTGAGTCTTGATGAGCACTCCCCTCATGCGTCCCCGTCCGCGCCACGGTTCCCCCACCGTGGCGCGCTTCCTCCCCACCTCGCTCCTGCTGATGTCCGCGGTGCTGTCCACCGCGTGCGGCGAGGACGCACCCCCGGGCAGCGACCCGGCGAAGCCCGCGGTCTTCACGGCCCACCAGGTCACCACGGCGCAGTCCCTGTCCGCGGTGCCCGGCTTCGCGGACCAGTCCGGCGGCGGAATCTTCGCCACCGCGACGGGTGAGGCCGTGCGCCTGCGGCTGGATGGCACCAAGGCCGCGCTCGCCGCCCATCCGAAGAACACGGCGGCGCCAGGCTCCGTGCGCGCCACCTTCCGCCTGGGGCCGCACAGCGCCCTGGTGGAGACCGACCGCGGCCTGTTCCTCGCGGACCAGGGCTGGCTCATCGAACCGCTGTGGCAGGAGGTGCTGGGCACCGGCATCGTCGCCACCGCGCAGACCGCGGACGGCGCGGCCTGGATTGCCCACCCCAAGGGCCTGTTCCAGATCCAGGGCGGCGTGCTCGCGTCGTTGAAGCTGTCCGGGCAGCCGCTCACCGGCATCACCACCATGACGGCCGCGCCCGCGGAGGACGGCCTCGCGGGCCTGTGGTTCGCGCGCGAGGGCAAGCTGAACGTGGTGGTGGCGTCCGCGCCGGGCGTCTACCAGGTGCGCGGCACGGACGCGCCGCTCGCGGGCGGTGAGACGGTGCGCGCGCTCGCGGGGCTGAGCGCGGGCACGGGCGCGCCGGGTGAGGTCTGGGTGCTCACCAGCACCCGCCTGCTGCGCCGGAACATGGACGGCTGGAGCACGGTGTCGCTGCCGGCGCTGCCCGAGCAGCTCTTGAGCGCGGGGCGCTACCTCTGGGCCCGCGCCGGGGACCGGCTCTTCACCTACGACGCGGACGCGAAGGTCTGGGGCTCCGCGGAGGGGCTGCCGTCCGGGTCCGTGGTGCTGCTGGCCGCGGACGAGAGCGGCTGCGCGTGGGTGCGCGTGGGCGAGCAGGCCCTGTCCATCAGCCAGACGCCGGCGCCGCGCGTGACGGGCATGCACCAGGGCATGCTGGTGGTGGAGGACGGGCTGGTGGTCCAGGCCCGCCTGCCGCCGGGCACCGCGCCGAAGAGCGTCCACTTCCAGCTGGAGAGCCAGGAGGTCGAAGCCACCGGGCCCGCGTTCAGCATGGGCGGCCTGGAGGCGGACGGCGAGACGCTCAAGGCGTTCTCCTTCTCCTCCCTGGCGCCGGGCGGCCACACTCTGAACGTCGTGTCCCGCTTCGAGGACGGCTCGGAGGCGCGCCGGCAGATGCCCTTCCTCTACCAGCCGCTCACCACGGTCCCCAGCTGGGCGCGCGACATCCGGCCCGTGCACGAGGCCCGCTGCGCCAAGTGCCACATCACCAGCCCCGGCCGGCCGCTGAACACCTACGAGTTGTGGAAGTCCAACGCCCAGCTCATCAACGCGGCGGTGCGTGACCTGCGCATGCCCGCGGATGGGCCGTTGGATCCGCAGGGCATCGCCCTCATCCAGCGTTGGGTGTCTTCCGGCGCGCTGCCCTGAAGTCGCTGCTTCAAGACTGCTTCCGCGTCAGTACATGCGCCCGTCTTCCTTTCGTCCCGGGGGAGGACGGGCGCCCCCTTCCGAGGCACCCTCATGAAACGTCTCCTCCGCGCGACCCCCCTCGCGGTGCTGCTGACCCTGGCCTGTGACGGTGAGCTCAAGCCCGCCGAGCAGCTCCCCTACGTGGGCCCCTGCGAGGGCCTTGCCCCGCTGTCGCTGTCGGCGGAACCCACGACGGTGCGCTCCGGCGACGTGGCCACGCTGACGGCCGGCGGTGGCAGCGGCCATTACTCCTTCCGCGCGGAGGCAGGCGGCACCTCCGGCGACATGCGCGGCAACCGCTTCGTCGCGGGTGGCACGGCCGGCGAGGCCACGCTGACGGTGGTGGATGAGCAGTGCGGCGGCGCCACCAGCGTGCGGGTGAAGGTGATCTCCAGGTTCGGCGTCGCGCCCGCGCGCGCGATGCTGCGGCCGGGCACGTCCTTCCAAATCGCCACCGAAGGTCTGGTGGGCACGGCGACCTTCACGCTCACCGGTAACGGCTCCGGCGCCACGCTCACCGACACGGGCCTCTACACGGCGGGGCAGGTGGAGGCGCAGGACGTCATCACGGTGCGCGACACGAAGTCCGGCGACACGGAGTCGCTCCAGTACACCGTGAGCAAGGCCGCGAAGCTGGTGGGTGACCCCCAGTACCTGGGCGTGCCATCGGGTTCGTCCGCGCCGCTGGGCACGACGGGCGGCTCGGACCGCGTGACGTGGACGAAGAAGTCCGGCCCCGGCTCCGTGGTGAACGGCCGCGTCGTGGTGGAGGCGGGCGCGACCGGCACCGTCGTGCTGGAGGCGAAGGACGCCTTCACTGGCGACGTGGCCCCGGTGTCGGTGCGCGTGCTGGACGAGCTGACGCGGCCCCTGTTGGCGCACGGCAAGCTGTCGGACGTGGCCACGCTGGTGACCGCGGACTTCGACGGCGACGGCATCCAGGACCTGGCGGTGGGCCAGCGCGAGAGCGAGCTGTCGCGTCCCACGGGCGGCGCGGTGTTCATCTACAAGGGCAGCGCGTCCGGCCTGCCCGCGAAGCCCACCTGGGTGCTGACGGGTGAGACCGAGGGCGCGCTCTTCGGAGACATGCTGGCCGCGGGTGACCTGGACGGCGACGGCATCGCGGACCTGGCGGTGTCCTCGCCGGCCGCGGACGTCACCATCGGTGACTCGGGCGCGGTGTACCTCTACTCGTTCAAGCCGGGGAAGGCGCCCGCGCTGCTGAGGCCCGCGCTCACCGGCCTGGGCCGCGGCGGGTTCGGCACGGGCATGGCCATCGCGGACGCGGATGGCGATGGCGACATGGACCTGTTCGTGGGCTCGCCCGGCGCGGACCTGTCCACCCTCTCCGGCATCAGCCGGCGCGGCGTCATCGACATCTTCATCCTCAACAAGGGACAGACCATCCCGGACCTGCCGACGGTGCGCCTGGGTGGCCAGGACGTCGACAAGAACGGCAAGTTCGAGCTGAAGAGCACCACGGAGCTGGGCCGGGCGCTCGTGGTGGCGGACCTCAACGACGACGGCCGCCCGGACCTGGCGGCGCTGCACCGGCTGACCCGCTTCAATGCGGACGGCACCGCGAACGGGCAGCAGATGGCCGTGGCGGTGTACTTCGCGCGCGACACGGCGCCGCGCTACCGCTCCGCGGCGGACCTGTACGTGCTGGTGTCCAACACCGCCGTGGAGACGATGGCCAACGAGGGCACCTTCCGCCTGGGGACCATCCCCGGCGAGGGCAGCCGGCCCCCGTTCCTCCTGGTGATGGCGGACAAGGCGGACGCGCCGGACCTGCGGACGACAGGTGGTGTGGCGGCGCAGGTTGACGCGGGTGGCGCGTACCTGTTCGACCTGCGGGGCGCGATGCTGGCGGCGGACCCTGCGGTGGTGAATCCGCCGACGATGCCGCTGGCGAACGCGTTCGCACGCTTCTACGGCGACGCGCGAAGCATCACCGCGACCCGCAGCTGGGCGGTGATGGACGTGGACGGCACGCCGGGCCCGGAGCTGCTCCTGGGCGCGCCGTACGCATCGGTGATGGCGGGCTCGGCCACGCTGGGCAACGCGGGCAAGGTGCTGGTGT
The DNA here is from genome assembly GCF_003668935.1 of Corallococcus sp. AB032C. Taxonomy (NCBI): domain Bacteria; kingdom Pseudomonadati; phylum Myxococcota; class Myxococcia; order Myxococcales; family Myxococcaceae; genus Corallococcus; species Corallococcus sp. AB032C. The sequence continues at coordinate 202,274 of NZ_RAWP01000002.1, forward strand.
TCCCGCTCACCGGCCTGTCGAAGGACACGGTGATGAACAAGCCGCTCGCGGCGTTGGGTGGCGCGGCGAAGTCGGAGGTGCTGGGCGCGGGCCTCGCGGCGTGGAACCTGCCTTCCGGTCCGGTGCTGGCGGGCTTCTCCGGCCGCGCGTCCTCCACGGCGGGCGCCTTCACCGGTCGCGTGGATGTCTTCTCCAAGGCGGGTGCGACGATCGCGGAGTGGTCGCGCAGCGGCATGGATGTCACGGCCAAGGCCAGCGTGGAGCGCTTCGGTGAGACCGTGGCCGTCGCGCGCCTCAACGACAAGGTGATGGCCCTGGTGGGCTCGCCGGGCTTCTCCGGTCCGGGCCCCAACAGCGACGGCGCGGACATGACCGTGGGCCGCGCGTACACCTTCGACACCGCGGAGCCGGGGAAGGCCATCGTGTCAGGGGAGGGCGCCAGCTCTCCGTGGCACGGCGGCCGCAACGTGGGCGTGGACGTGGCGTTCACGGACTTCAACGGCGACGGCCGGCCGGACATGGTGGCCGGCGCCACGGGGCTCGTCATCCCGGCGACGAACTCCGCCGCGACGGAGCGGGACCCCTACGTGGCGAACGCCTGCATGACGACGGCCACGCAGTCGCTGGGTGGGCTGTTGGTGTCGCTGGGGCAGGCGGATGGCACCTTCAAGCAGGCCTACCGCGTGTTCGCGCCGTCCGTGGTCACCGGCTGCGACGATGCCGCGGTGGTCACTCGCTGCAGGCGCACCACCATCGGACGGGGCGTGGTGGGCGGCTTCGACTTCAACGGTGATGGCAAGCAGGACCTGGCCGTGCTGCGTGACCGCGGCATGGACGTGTTCCTGGGCCGCGCGCCCGAGGATGCGTCGCTCGCGAAGATGACGCTGGCCTGCGACCCGGCCTACTCCTGGCCGACTACCTTCATGCCTGGCTCGCCCGACGGTGACTGGGCGAGCACCACGATGCCGACGACCTCCGCCATCGCCACGGTGGGTGACCTCAACGGGGACGGCTGCCACGAGGTGGCGTGGCGCTACTCGGACAACGCGCACTCGGGCATCGTGATTGCCTACGGCTTCGACGCGGGCGGCACGAGGTGTGGTGGCCGCACGGTGGCATCCATGGTGCGCATCGCGGGGGATCCGGAGAAGAAGATCGCGCTGATGAACCTGGGCATTGCCACCACGCGCGCGGGGAAGTTCCTGGGGGACTCGCGAGACTTCATCGCGGTGTCGGCCAACAACTACCTGTTCGAGGGTGTGAACCAGCCCACGGTGCTGCTCTACGACGTCGCCGCCATCAACGCGAAGCGCCCGGCCAATGGCGCGACCAAGAACGAGGCCGTGGTGGGCGCGATCAACGACGGGCTGACGCCCATCCCCGTGACGTACCGCGCCCGCGCGGTGAGCTTCGGCACGTCGCTGTCGGGCGGTAGGGACCTGAACGGCGACGGCGTGCCGGACCTGTGGGTGGGCGCGCCCAACGCGTCGGTGGCCTCGGATGGCGACGGCGCGGCGTTCCTCTTCGCCGGTGGCGCGAAGTCCACGGGCCCGCTGTCGCCCTTCCTGCTGGTGGTGGGCGACGGCGCGGAGCGCTCCTATCTGGGCCAGTCCATCGCGGTCGTCCCAGGCTCCGGAGGCTCGCCGCCGTCGGTCGTCATCGGCGCGCCGAGGAGCTACCGCACCGGCACGCAGAACGGCACGGCGTACTCGCTGCCCCTGCCGTTCTGATTCAACCCGCGGGTGGGGCTTCCGGAGGCACCTTCGCCTCCGGAGCCTCGTCGCGGTTGGCGAGCGCCGCCGCCGTGAGGATGAGCGCACCGCCCGCGAGCAGCGACGGCGTGAGCGGCTCGCCCAGCAGCGCCACGCCCAGCGTCACCGCCACCAGCGTGTCCAGGAGCGCCATGGCGCCCAGCGCCGCCAGCGAGATGCGCGGCAGCAGCCAGTACAGGCACTGGTAGGTGAGCACCGTCCCGCCCAGCGCCAGGTACAGCAGCGCGCCCACTGCCTTCGGTGTCCAGTGCGCCGGCTGGTTCCACTCCAGCATCGCGGACGCGGAGAGCAGCAGCACCGCGCTGCTCAACGTCTGCACCAACGTCAGCAGGTGCGGCGGCACGTGCGTCATGTGCCGGCGCACCAGCACGTTGGCCACCGCCACCACCGACGCCGCGAACAGCGTCATCGCGCAGCCCAGCAGCACCTGTCCGGAGAAGCTGAGTGACACCAGCTCCTTGTACTGGAGCGCCACCACGCCCATCAGGCCCAGCGCCGCGGCGAAGAGCTTGCTCCCGGTGAGCGGTTGGTCCGGAAACACGAAGCGGCCCACCATCAGCAGCCACACCGGGAAGGTGGAGAAGAGGAGCGCGGACCAACTGGAGGGAATCCACTGCTGCGCCACGAAGAGCAGCCCGAAGGGCACCGCCAGTTGGAGCACGCCCAGCCCCGCGATGCGCCAACCGGTGCCACCCCCCAGCGCCGTCCCGCGCGAGCGCGCGAAGGGCAACAGCGCCACCCCGGCCACGAGCATGCGCGTGCCCACGAAGCGCAGGGGCGGCAGGTCCTCCAGCCCCACCTTCACGGCGGCCCACGTGGAGCCCCAGAGGATGAAGCAGGTGGCGTAGGCGAGGGACACCTTCCACCGCGGCGCGGGCTTCACGGCCGGGGGCACGACGGTCACGGACGACATGGCGGCGCCGCACTAGCACGCGCCGCCCCTTTGAGGGAAACATCCGTTCAGGGCGCGGCGCGTCAGCTGCTCGCTCACACGTCTGGCAGCACCTGCTTCACCCGGAGCACAGGGGCGAACAGGTCCCCCACGGCGTCCAGGCGCTTCTTCAGCGTCTTCAGGCGGAAGCGGTGCGGGTCCATGCGGCCGTTCACCTCGCTCCAGTCGAGCGGCGCGGAGAAGGGCGCACCCTCCACGGCGCGCAGGGAGTAGGGCGCCACCACCGTCTTGCCGCGCGCGTTCTGTCCCGCGTCGATGTAGAGCCGCCCGCCGCGCTCGCGGATGGAGCGCTCCGTGGTGGCGATGTCGCCCAGCTCCTCCTCCAGCTCGCGCGCCCGCGCGTTCGCGAACGCCTGGGTGCGCGCGTAGGTGTGGCCCGGCGCCAGGGGCACCAGCACGTGCAGGCCGCGCTTGCCGGACGTCTTTGGGAAGGCCTTGAGCCCCAGCTCGTCCAGGCGCGCGTGCAGCAGGGTGGCCACCTTCACCACGTCCTTCCAGCCACCCTCGCCAGGGTCCAGGTCGAACACCACGAAGTCCGGCTGCGCCAGCCGGGGCGCGTGGGACAGCCACATGTGCAGCGTGAGCGCGGACTGGTTGGCGAGCCACAGGAGCGCGGAAGCGTCCTTCACGTTCACGTGGCGCAGCGTCTTGTCCTCATGGCGCACGCGCAGCGTGGGCATCCACGTGGGGATGCCGGACAGCTCGTGCCGGAAGAAGCCCGCGGCCTGGATGCCCGCGGGCCACTGCTGGTGGGCCAGGGGCCGGTCCGCGAGCACGGGCAACAGCAGCGGCGCCACCTGCTCGTAGTACGCGAACACGTCCGCCTTCGTCAGGCCGGACTCGGGGAACAGCACGCGTTCGCCATGCGTGAGGGCCACCTCCGGCGCGCGTTGCTTCCCTCGCGGCGTCTTCATGGCGGGCGCCTTCGCGGTGCGGGCGGCGGCCTGCATGGGCGCGCGCCGCGAGCCCCGTCGTGCGGCGCCTTCGATGGGGGCGGGGTGTTCGCGCACGACCTCCTTCGGCACCTTGTCGCCGCGCAGGCCCTGGAACACGGGATGGCGCAGGCGGCCGTCCTTCGTCCATTCGGTGAAGTTCACCTGGGCCACGTACTTCGGCTTCACCCAGACGGTGTCCGTGTTCGTGGGCGCATCCACGGCGGCGGGCTTCTTCACGCGCGTGGCGTCCAGCAGCCAGCGCAGCTCGCGGCGGTCCGCGGAGGTGTAGCCCGTGCCCACCTTCCCCACGTCGTGGAAGCCGTTCTTGCCGTGCACGCCCACGCGCAGCGCGCCAATCTCCGACTTCGCCCGCGCGTTCTTGATGGGCAGGTACCCCAGGATGACGACCTCCTGGCCCGCGACCACCTTCAGCTTCAGCCAGTCCCCGGAGCGCGTGCCCGTGTAGGGCGCGTCCTTGCGCTTGGCGATGATGCCCTCCCACCCCTTGCGCCGCGCCTCCAGCAGGGCGCGTGACAGCGGCAGGTCCAGCTTCTCGGAGAGCTGCAGCGGCGGCTTCACGTCGGCCATCAGCTGCTCCAACCGCGCGCGGCGCTCCTCGTAGGGGAGCTCGCGCAGGTCCTCGCCGTCCAGCCACAACAGGTCGAACACCATGAAGCGCTGCTCCGCGCCTTCCTCCGTGTGCTGCAGGAGCTGGAAGCGCGAGCGCCCCTTCTCGTCGAGCGCGACCACCTCTCCGTCCACCACCACGTCGCGCACGGACAGCTCGCGCAGCGAAGCGGCGAGCCGGCCGAAGCGGCTCGTCAGGTCGTTGCCCCGGCGGCTCTGGAAGGCGAGCTTCCCCTTCGTGAGGGCGCACACGGCGCGGAAGCCGTCGTACTTCACCTCGTAGGAGTGCGTCTCGTCGTGCACTTCGTCGGACACCGCCAGCCGCGCCAGCATGGGCGGCCACACGCGCTCCAGCAGTTGCTCCGGCGTCTTCGGGGGACGCGCCGCCTTCGCGGTCTTGCGCACGGACGCCGCGGGCTTCTTGTTTCGCGGCACCCCGGGCTTGCGAGGCCCGAGCGTCTCCACCTGTCCGCTCTTCACGGACTCGGGGGTGAGCTGGACGCCGCGCTTCGTCTGGTAACGCCGCGGCCGCTTCTGGGTCTCGGAGGTCTTCACCCTCCAACGCTCTGCACAGGAGGGCGGGCGCGCAATTCCTTACATGGCCTGGTGGGCGACCAGGAGGGCAGGTGCTCCATGCGACCCGGGACCCGCTTTTCGGCCACACCCCCGAGTGAAACGCAGGCTGCCCGCCTGCCCTGGGTGCGGAGGAGGGATGGGTACCGGGGAGGGCCGTTGGTTCCGGGCGGAGGAGGCCCCACGTTGTTCGGGCCCAAGCATTCTCGGCACCCGGTTGGAGGAGGCACCCATGGCCAACAAGTCCGAAGTGGATCGCCTGCACAGCCTGGCCCAGCTCGATGCCGACGCGGTGGGCGCGTATGACGTGGCCATCGCCCGCATCGGGCCCGCCCTGGTGCGCGAGCGACTCAACAGCTTCCGCGCGGACCACCTGCGCCACGTGCAGGACCTCAACGCGCTCATCCAGCACTTCGGGGGCGAGCCGGTGACGCTGCGCCCGGACCTGAAGGGCTCCGCGATGAAGGGCCTGACGGCCATGACGGGGCTGATGGGGACGGAGGCCACGCTGTGGGCCATGTTGGGCAACGAGGAGCTGTTCGACCGGGCCTATGAGCTGGCGCTCCAGTTCGAGTGGTCCCCCGAAGTGAAGGCCCTCATCCGGCGCCACCGTGAGGACGAACGGCGCCACGGCACGTGGATCCGCGACGCGGTGCGCACCCGGCCCTGGGCGGACAGCCGATTGCCCTTCATGGACACCGCCGAAATGGGCGCCTGAAGCCGCTACCGCGCGTCGCGGCGAACTGGCATACGCTGCCGCGCGTGAGCGACATCACTGTCTACCAACCCGACTTCCTCTTCACGGAAGGGCGTTTCCACGAAGGCCGAGCGCTGGCGGTGGGCGCGGATGGCCGGGTCCTCGCCGCGGTGCCCGAAGGCGCGCGCGTGGAGCGGCTCGCGGGGCGGGCGCTGCTGCCAGGGCTGGTCAACGGCCACTCGCACGCGTTCCAGCGGCTCATCCGCGGGCGCACCGAATACGTGGCGTCCGCCGGAGGGCAGGACGACTTCTGGTCCTGGCGCGAGGCGATGTACCGCGCCGCGGAGGCGCTCACGCCGGACGAGATCCACATCGCCTCCCGGCAGGTGTTCCTGGAGATGGTGCTCGCGGGCATCACCACGGTGGGCGAGTTCCACTACCTGCACCACCAGTCGGATGGGACGCCCTACGCGGACCGCAACGCGCTGGCGCACGCGGTCATCCGCGCGGCCACGGACGTGGGGCTGCGCATCTGCCTGTTGCGGGTGGGCTACGCGCGCGCGGGCTTCAACGTGCCCGCGAACCCGCGCCAGCGCCGCTTCATCGACGCGGACGTGGATACGTTCCTGTCCACCACGGAGGCGCTGGCCCACGCGGTGCGCGGTGACGCGCGGGTGAACGTGGGGCTCGCGCCGCACAGCGTGCGCGCGGTGTCTCGGGACTGGCTGACGCAGGTGGCCCGCTCCGCGCCCGCCGGCATGCCCATCCACATGCACGTGGCGGAGCAGCCGAAGGAGATTGAGGCGTGCCTCGCGGAGCACGGCCGCCGTCCGGTGGAGCTGGTGTCGGACGTGGGCCTGCTGGGGCCGCGCTTCACGGCCGTGCACGGCGTGCACCTGACGGAGGACGAAGTGGCGCTGCTGGGCCGCGCGGAGGCCACGGTGTGCGCGTGCCCGTCCACGGAGCGCAACCTGGGTGACGGCATCGTGCCGGCGGACGCGCTGGTGAAGGCCGGGGCGCGCGTGAGCTTCGGCTCGGACAGCCAGACGGTGGTGGACCTGCTGGACGAGGCCCGGCAGTTGGAGCAGCACCTGCGGCTGGTGCGGCTGCGCCGCGCGGTGCTGGACCCGGGAACAGGGACGCTGGATGGACTGGCGGCGCGGCTCTTCGACATGGCCACGGTGCAGGGCGCGCGAAGCCTGGGGATGGGCACGGGCACGCTGTCGCCAGGGTCGCCCGCGGACTTCTTCACGGTGGACGTGCATCACCCGTCGCTGGTGGGCGCGAGCTCCGCGTCGCTCCTGCCGGGCATCGTCTTCGGCGCGGCGGGGGGCGCGGTGCGCGAGGTGGCGGTGGCGGGCCGGCTCGTGGTCCGGGACGGCCGCCATCCGCTGACGGAGGAGAGCGGCAGGGCGTTCCAGCAGCTCGCCCGGCGTCTCTACCCGTAGGGACGGCGACCCGGTTCGATATGGGGGGCGCCGTCGGCGCGTTTGGGGTGCGGGAGGATGTGGATGCGTTCAGGAATGTGGTTGTCGCTGGTGATGCTGATGGGACTGGCCGTGGGGGGCTGTGCCGGGCGGCAGGACCTGGAGACGCCGGACTACGAAGCCATCTACGACATGCCGCTGGAGGAGATGTGGCCGTCGGTCCGTGAGTACTTCAAGGACGCGAACCTGCCCTACCGGGAGGACCGGGGCAGCCTGGTGCTGGAGACCGAGTGGAAGCAGGAGTTCGGCGGCTCGAAGATCGCGGGCTACTGGCACCGGTACATGGTCATCGGCAAGAGGGAGACGCCGACCAAGAGCAAGCTGTGGATCATCCGCATCACCAAGTCGGTGAACAGGGCACTGGCGCAGCCCGGCCGGCAGCTGGATTGGGGCATCGGACGGGGGCTCGGCGGTGATCACTTGGAACGGGACACGGGGGCGCCAGGAGATTCGTCCTCGACCGCGAGCGGCGCGTACGGGGTGTCCATCGAGGACGACGAGGACCGGCTGGCCTTCCCGGTGGGAGAGAACGCCTTCTACGTGGACTCGGGACAGGGCACGCGAGACCTGACGATGGAGTGGCGGGTCTTCCGGGGCATCATGCCGAAGTTCGCGAAGAAGCAGGCGGTGAGCGCGGAGCAGCCGGCGGCGAAGGCGCCGGGCGCGAAGGACGCACCGACGTTCACCGAGTGCGGCCAGTCCATCCTGGGCCTGAAGAAGCTGGCGCAGGAGGGCGGGGTGATGCTGCTGGGTGAGCTGCACGGCACGCAGGAGGTGCCGCGCTTCATCGCGCAGTCCGTGTGCCAGCTCGTCACGGCGGGCATGCCGGTGACGGTGGGCCTGGAGCTGCCGGTGGAGAACGAGGAGCGCATCACCACCTTCCTCCAGAGCCAGGGCGGCGAGGTGGACTGGCTCAAGCTGATGGAGGCCCCGTTCTGGCGCAGCCCGTATCCGGACGGTCGTGGCAGCGAGGCGGTGGCGAACCTGCTGGAGCAGCTGCGGCAGTTGCGAGCGCAGGGCCTGGACGTGGCGGTGTTCGTCTACGACCACCCGAAGCTGTCCGGCCAGCAGCGTGAGGATGCGCTGACGAAGACGGTGCTGGCTCAGGTGAAGGCGACACCTCGGCGCTTCCACCTGGTGGTGAGTGGCAACGTCCATCCGCGCACGGCGAAGGGCCTGCCCTGGGACAAGCAGTACAAGCCCATGGGCTACCTGCTGAAGGACCAGGTCGAGGACGTCACGGCGCTGGACATGGCCTACGACAGCGGCACGGCGTGGATCTGCGCGGCGGATGTGCAGGGACGCAAGCTGGACTGCGGTGTGAAGGAGGCGAAGGGGAAGGACAACGGCGACCGCTTCTTCGTGCACCGGTGGAACTCGGCCAACAAGGACGGCTACCACGGCGTCTTCTATGTGGGCCACGTGACGGCGTCCGAACCCGCCATCAACAAGGGTCTGGGGAACCCGGACGCGGCGCCCGCGTCCGCTCCGTAACCCGGACCCGAGGCAGAAGCACAGGGGCCGTGCGAGCCACCGGAGCTGGTGGCCCGCGCGGCCTCTGGCTTTTCACGGGCCCCGATATGTCCACTGCTCCCACGACGTTATTCAGTGCATCGCGGAACGAGAGGGGACACTGCGAATGCGCTCGATGGTGAAAGTGGGATGGCTGGCGTTGCTCCTGGCGGTGGGTTGCGCGGGGCGGCAGGACCTGGAGACGCCGGACTACGAAGCCATCTACGACGTGCCCCTGGAGGAGATGTGGCCGTCGGTCCGTGAGTACTTCAAGGACGCGAACCTGCCCTACCGGGAGGACCGGGGCAGCCTGGTGCTGGAGACCGAGTGGAAGCAGGAGTTCGGTGGCTCGAAGATCGCGGGCTACTGGCACCGGTACATGGTCATCGGCAAGAGGGAGACGCCGACCAAGAGCAAGCTGTGGATCACCCGCATTACCAAGTCGGTGAACAAGACGCTGTCGCAGCCCGGCAAGGAGCTCGATTGGAGCATGTCCCGGATGGTTTTCAGGGGCGGTGATCCGCTTGTCCTGAGCGTGGAAGACGATGAGGACCGGCTGGCCTTCCCGGTGGGAGAGAATGCCTTCTACATGGAGTCGGGGCAGGGCACGCGTGACCTGACCATGGAGTGGCGGGTCTTCCGGGGCGTCATGCCGAAGCTCGCGAAGCAGCAGCCGACGAAGACGGAGCAGCCCGCAGCGAAGGCCGCGGCGACGTTCACCGAGTGCGGCCAGTCCATCCTGGGCCTGAAGAAGCTGGCGAAGGTGGGTGGGGTGATGCTGCTGGGCGAGCTGCACGGCACGCAGGAGGTGCCGCGCTTCATCGCGCAGTCCGTGTGTCAGCTCGTCACGTCCGGGATGCCGGTGACGGTGGGCCTGGAGCTGCCGGTGGAGAACGAGGAGCGCATCACCACCTTCCTCCAGAGCCAGGGCGGTGACGTGGACTGGCTCAAGCTGATGGAGGCCCCGTTCTGGCGCAGCCCGTATCCGGACGGCCGTGGCAGTGAAGCGGTGGCGAACATGCTGGAGCAGCTGCGCCACTTGCGAGCGCAGGGGCTGGACGTGGCGGTGTTCGTCTATGACCACCCGAAGCTCTCCAGCCAGCAGCGTGAGGATGCGCTGACGAAGACGGTGCTGGCACAGGTGAAGGCAAAGCCGGAGCGCTTCCACCTGGTGGTGAGTGGCAATGTCCATCCGCGCACGGCGAAGGGACTGCCCTGGGACAAGCAGTACCAGCCCATGGGCTACCTGCTGAAGGACCAGCTTGACGACGTCACGGCGCTGGACATGGCCTACGACAGCGGCACGGCGTGGATCTGCGCGGCGAACCAGCAAAGCAGCAAGCTGGACTGCGGCGTGAAGGAGGCGAAGGGGAAGGACAACGGCGACCGCTTCTTCGTGCACCGGTGGAGCTCGGCCAACGCAGAGGGCTACCACGGCGTCTTCTACGTGGGCCACGTGACGGCGTCCGAACCGGCCATCCTCAAGGGGCTGGGGAACCCCGACGCGGCGCCCGCGCAAGAGCCCGCGTCCAGCCTGTAACAAGCCGGGGGCCTCCGCGCGACGCCGGGGGCACGGGCCCACTGGCGTCGCGGCGCGGGCGGTGGCATGGAGGTGGCCTGACTGGAGGCCGTCCCATGAGCGACACGCTGCCCGCGCTGCGGGCCACCCTGGCGGAACTGGTGGCACTGGACACCACGTCCTCGCGCCCCAACGCGCCCCTCATCGACTACGCCCAGGCGCGGCTGGAGGCCGCGGGCTTCACCGCCGAGCGCCAGCACTACACCGACGAAGCGGGCGTGGCGAAGGTGAACCTCGTCGCGCGCAAGGGCGACGCCGACCGCGCCGCGCTGGCCCTGGTGGGCCACTCCGACTGCGTGCCCTATGACGCCGCCTGGACGGACGCGCTGCGCCTCACCGAACGCGACGGCAAGCTGTACGGCCGCGGCGCCTGCGACACCAAGGGCTTCATCGCCTGCGCGCTGCACACCGCCACGCGCAAGGACCTGCCGAAGCTGGACGCGCCCCTGCTCGTCATCCTCACCGCCGATGAAGAGGTCGGCCTGGTGGGTGCGAAGAAGCTCGTGTCCGCCGGCCTGGGCCGCGCGAGGCACGCCATCGTCGGCGAGCCCACGCGCCTCATCCCCGTGCGCGCCAACAAGGGCTACTGCCTGGCGGAGGTGGAGGTGCTGGGCAAGGAAGGGCACAGCGCGTACCCGGAGCTGGGCGCGTCCGCCATCTTCCGAGCCGGCCGCTTCCTGCACCGGCTGGAGACGCTGGCGAACACCGTCCTCCGCGAGGACCGCGACGAGGGCTTCCAGCCGCCCTTCACCACCGTGAACGTAGGCCTCATCCAGGGCGGCAAGGCGAAGAACGTCCTGCCCGGCTCCTGCCGCTTCACCGTCGAGTGGCGCCCCATCCCCGGCCAGGCCGCGGAGCGCGTCCCGGAGATGATGGAGCACATCCGCCAGGAGCTCACCCGCGACGAGCCCGCCTACGAGGCGCGCATCAAGGTCCTGCGCATGGACCGCGGCGTCCACACGCGCGGAGACGCGGACGTGGTGCGCTTCCTGGAGCAGGTCAGCGGCAACGCGTCCGAAACGGTGTCCTTCGGCACGGAGGCCCCGCAGCTCACGGAGCTGGGCGCGGAGGCCGTGGTGTTCGGCCCCGGCGACATCCGCGTCGCGCACCAGACGGGCGAGTTCGTCCCCATGGAGGACCTGGTGCGCTGCGAGGCCGCGCTCACGCAGGCGGTGGCCCGCTTCTGCACGGGCGGCTGAAGGCGCGGCTCAGGGCTTCTCGGGTACGGCGTCGACGACCTCGACGTTGCGGAAGCCCTCGCACGCCTCCTTGAAGCCGAGCACGTACTTCAGCGAGCGCAGCTCCATCGTCAGCTTGTTCCACAACTTGCGCAGCAGGTTGGGGCGCGGCGCGGGCACGCTCGTCACCAGCGAGCTCAGCTCGATGTAGTGCGTCGGCGTGCGGCCCATGCCCTCGAAGTCGTGCTCCAGCCCCTGGCTGAGCTGACGCAGCTCCGGCCCCAGGTGCTGGTGCACCGCGTCCGTCATCAGGACGTACTCGGAGATGGGCACGTCGTTCTTCAGCATCCGGTGCAGGAGGATGACGTCCACCCCCGCCAGCTCCGTGAGGTGCTTCACCCTCTGGAAGGCGACCTCCCCGGCGTGGGCCACGAACTTGAGCGTCAGGTTGCCCACCTGCGTGCAGCCGTCGCACTTGCACATGCGGTCGATGGCCAGCTGCTCCCGGCGCTCCAGGAACGCACGGCGGATGGCCGCCACCTGCTTCGCGACCGGCGAGGTGTCCTCGCCCACGGCGTAGAAGAAGGCCGCGTCGCCTTCCAGCTTCGCCAGCTTGAACCGCCCGGACGCGTCGATGACGGCTTCCAGCAGCTGGGCCACCGTGTCCTGCGCGTGCGCGAGACCGAAGCGGTGCTGCCGCATGAAGCGGGTGTAGCCGCCGATGTCCGCGATGAGCAACAACGCCTTCTCAATCGCCATTCGGCGGCCAGCCTATCTCAAGTCCCCGGGAGTGCGTCAGTGCCGGGGCAGCGCGCAGGTGCCCACGTCGCGCAGCAGCTTGTGCGCCTCCGCCAGCAGGGCGTGCCCCTTCACCTCCGGGGGCACGCGGGCGATGAGCTTCATGTCCGGCGTCAGCCGGTAGAAGCCCTTGGAGCGCTGCACCAGCCCCGCCACCTTCGCGCCGTCCAGGAGCGCGTCGCCACCCAGCGCCAGCGACAGCCGGGCCGGGCCCCCCTCCAGCGCGCGCAGCCGCAGCTCGCGCATGTCGATCTTGAGGAGCGTCACCTCGGAGAGGGCGTCCACCTCGTCGGGGGCCTCGCCGTAGCGGTCCACCAGCTCCGCGCGCAGGTCGGTCACCTCGTCCGGGTGGCTGGCCTGGCTGAAGCGCTTGTAGAACACCAGCCGCTGGTGCACGTCCGCCACGTAGTCGTCGGGGATGAGCGCCGGCATGGGCAGGTTGATGTCCGGCTCCACGTGCACCTTGGGCGGCTGGCCCTGCAGCTCCGCCACCGCCTCTTCCATCAGCTGCGCGTACAGGTCGAAGCCGATTTCCGCGATGGCGCCGGACTGCTTCTCGCCCAGCAGGTTGCCCGCGCCGCGAATCTCCAGGTCGTGGCTGGCGATGGAGAAGCCCGCGCCCAGCTCCGTGAAGTTCTGGAGCACCTCCAGGCGCCGCTGCGCGTCCTTCGTCACCGGACGGCGGGTGGGCACCATCAGGTACGCGTACGCGCGCTCCTTGCTGCGGCCCACGCGGCCGCGCAGCTGGTAGAGCTGCGCCAGACCGAACTGGTCCGCGCGGTTGACGATCATCGTGTTGGCGCTGGAGATGTCGATGCCGCTCTCGATGATGCTGGTGCACAGCAGCACCTGGAACTTGTGCTCCGTGAACTGGAGCATCACCTTCTCCAGCTGCCCCTCGCCCATCTGGCCGTGCGCTACGCCGATGGAGATGTTGGGCAGGAGCTTCTTCAGCTCCTGCTCCATGGACGGCAGGGACTCCACGCGGTTGTGCACGAAGAAGACCTGGCCACCGCGGGCAATCTCCCGCTCCACGGCCTCCTTGATGGCACCCTCGTCGTACTTCATCACGAAGGTGCGGATGGCCCGGCGGTCCTGCGGCGGCGTGGCGATGATGCTCATGTCGCGCACGCCGGACATGCTCATGTGCAGCGTGCGGGGGATGGGCGTCGCCGTCAGCGTCAGCACGTCCACCTGCGTGCGCAGCCGCTTGAGCGCCTCCTTCTGCTTCACGCCGAAGCGCTGCTCCTCGTCCACCACCAGCAGCCCCAGGTCCTTGAAGGCCACTTCGCCCGCCAGCAGCTTGTGCGTGCCGATGACGATGTCGACCTTGCCCTCCTTCGCGCGGCGCAGGATGTCGCGGATCTCCGGCGGCTTGCGGATGCCGGAGATGACCTCCACCGTGACGGGGTAGTCCTTGAAGCGCTTCTTGAACGAGTGGAAGTGCTGCTGCGCCAGCACCGTGGTGGGCACCAGCACCGCCACCTGCTTGCGATCCAACGTGGCCTTGAAGGCGGCGCGCATCGCCACCTCCGTCTTTCCGTAGCCCACGTCGCCGCAGACGAGCCGGTCCATCGGCTGCGCCTTCTGCATGTCCGCGAGCACGTCCTCGATGGCCTTCGCCTGGTCCGGCGTCTCGTCGAATTCGAAGTCCGCCTCGAACTGGGCGAAGTAGCGGTCCGGCGCCGCGAACGCATAGCCCGGGTGCGCCTTGCGCGCGGCGGCCATCTGCAGGAGCTCCGCCGCCATCTTGAGCAGCTGCTCCTTGACGCGCTTCTTCGTCTTCTCCCAGCTCGTCGTGCCCAGCTTGTCCAGCTGGACCTTCTCCGGGTCGCCGCCGGTGAACTTCTGGATGAGCCGCATGCGGCCCACCGGCAGATAGATTTTGTCCCGCCCCGCGTACTCCAGGACGAGGAAGTCCCCCGGCACGCCCTGCACCTCCATCTTCGTCAGGCCCGCGTAGCGCCCGATGCCGAAGTCGGTGTGGACGATGAGGTCGCCTTCCTTCAGGTCCTTGAAGCCCGCGGCGAACGCATCCAGCTTCTTGCTGCGCTTGACGCGGCGGCGGGAGCGGACGCCGAAAATCTCCTCGTCCGCGAGCACCGCCAGCCGGCCTTCCGGGTCGATGAAGCCGTGGCTCACCTCGCCGGTGAACAGGTGTGCCCAGATGGCCGGCTCGTAGAGCTTCGCCGGGTCCTGCAACGCTTCCGTGTGCACCTTCACCATCACGGAGCGGTCGAGCAGCAGCCGCTTCAGCCGGTCCGCCTGGCTGAGCGTGCCGCACGCCACCGCGCACGCCACGCCGGTGTCGCGCCAGCGCTGGAGCCGCTCCACCAGCGGGGTGAGTGCGCCCTCCTCACCGTGGTGCGCGAGGATGGCCTCGCGCAGGTCCTGCGTCGTGCCGAAGGTGAAGGCCACGGGCGCTTCGGACTGCGTGAGCGACAGGCCTCCGCCCTCCACCACGCGCAGGGCCTTGAGGCCCGCCGCCACGCCCTCGCGCGTGAGGAAGTGGTGCTCCGGTGGATAGGTGAGGTCCTGGCGCGCGTCCGCCTCCGCCACGCCCTTCTCCAGCTCCGCCGTCAGTTCCTCCAACGCGCGGTCCAGGCCCATCGGGTCGTCCAGGTAGACGACGGGCTCCTGGGCCCACGCGCGCAGGTAGTCGAACACGGAGGCCAGCCCGCCCTCGAAGAATCCGGGCAGCAGCCCCTCCAGTCCGAAGCCGGGCAGGCCTTCGCGGAGCGCGTCCAGCCGCTCACGCAGCTTGATGGTGGGCAGGTTGATGCGGTCCGCGACCGCGCGGGCGGCGGCCTCGGCGCGCGGGCGGGTGTCGTCGGTGAGCAGCAGCTCGCGCGCGGGCACCAGGTCCACCGTCTTGAGCGCGTCCACGGTGCGCTGCGACTCCGGGTCGAAGACGCGGATGGACTCGATGGTGTCCCCGAAGAACTCCAGGCGCACCGGCCGCTCGTACAGCGGGCTGAAGACGTCCAGCAGGCCGCCGCGCACGCTGAAGGTGCCCTTGTCCTCCACCAGCGGGCTGTTCTGGTAGCCCATCAGCGCCAGCTTCCGCGCCAGCGAGTCGCGGTCGAAGTCCTGGCCCACCTCCACGCGCTGGGCCAGCCCCTCCATCACCCCCAGCGGCAGCACGCGGCGGTGCAGCGCGCGCAGGGACAGCACCAGCGCGGGGAACGGCGTGCCGCGCGCCAGGTGGAACAGCGCGCCCAGGCGCTCCGTGATGGGGCCTGCCTCCGGCGACAGCTCGTCGTACGGGAGCACCTCGTCCGCGGGCAGCCGCAGCACGCGGGGCTCCAGCAGGCTGCCGATGCCCCCCAGGAAGAAGGCCAGGTCGTGCGCGAGCGCGTCCGCCGCTTCTTCATCCACGGCCACGCACACCAGGGGTGCGCGCAGCTCGCGGTGCAGGCGGGCGAGCAGGTGGCCGCGCGCCGCGCCCTTCACCCCCTGGGTTCGCGCACGGTGTCCCACGCGCAGGGAGGCGAGGAGCCGGGCGAAGGCATCACCGGAGGAAGGGGGAGCGCCGCCGGGCCAGGGCGTGCCATCGGACTTCGGAGGAGGAGAGGTATCCATTCGGGGGCCCGTGTGGGGCCCTCGGCTAATTAGGGTGCGGCTTCTCCCAAATCAACGCTGGATGCGGACACCTGTCGTGTCCATGGGGGCAGCGGGACGGCCGCTGGGCGGGGAGGCTCACGCGCGCCCGGGACATGGGAAGGTCCCCGGGCGCGCGGTAAGCCCGCTCAAGGCTTGGTGCAGGCGTTCGCCAGCCGGAGGTCCTTCTTGGTGGTGTCCGTGGTGGTGGCGGCCAGCGAATCGCAATCCATTACGCTGGACAGGCCCGTCAACGGCTCCACCATCAGCACACTCTTGGCGCGGTTGGACGTGAAGCGGAAGAGGATGGAGTTGTCCGTTGGCGCGGCGGCGGCGACGGCGGCTGGATCGCCCAGCTGCCCCTGCAGGCAGTTCATCTTGTTGAACGCCGGTCGGCCGGAACCCGGCAAGAAGCACAGGTTGTTCATGTCCGTCGCGTTCATGGTCACCGGGATGATGATGTCCGGCCCCGTAGCGGTGCAGCAGGCGGGCGTGTTGCGGCAGGTCTTGTCCAGACAGGCCGTGTTCGGACACTGGTCCATGCTCCACTCGTCCGCGGTCGCCAGGTCACTGCCGCACCTCAGCTGTTCCCAGCGGGCCACGGTGTACTGCTTGCCATCCGGCTGGTCGACGTTGTTCTCCACCACGAATCGCACGGGCTGATTGGTGCTGATGGCCACCTGCCGCGCGCGCAGCGCGGACGACCACAGCTCCCGCGTCGCGGTGTTCTCACGCTGTCCACCGATGCTGCCCTGCATTCCGGCCACGGCGAGGGCGGTGACCACGCCCACAACCGCCACAGCCGTCATCATCTCCAGCAACGTCATGCCACGTGTTGGCTTCATGGAGTCACCGGGGCCGTAGCGGGCCGCGTCAGGCCCACCGCCATGTTGCGCGCCGCGACGCGGAAAGTGTAGCGACGGCGCGTATAGCCGTCCTTCGCCAGGCCCTCTTCATCCGTGCCCGTGGTGCTCGCGTCCCGGTTGATGCGCCGCGTGCGGATGACCAGCGTCACCTCCAGCTCGCGCACCCGCTGGCGGAGGCGCTTGATGGTCTCCTCATCCGTGGTCGGGGCCCCGAGCGCGGTTCCCGTGGAGGAGAGATCGTCCGTCTTGCATGAGCCCAGGGTGTGCTTCGCCACGTTGCAGTCGGAGATGGCCGGATGAGGGGCGCTCGGGACCGCCGTGTTATCTCCGGGATACCATTCCAGCAGGTTCAAGGGACTGGACAGGTTGACGACGCCCTCGCGCACGGTGAGCTGCTCCACGTCACGGCTCAACACCGACCAGTCCGTCTGGTTCGGAGCGCGGTATTCCAGCGTGGGGATGCCGCCCTTCCAGTTCACCCGGTAGGCCGCGCCGCTCAGCCGCAGGGCCACCCAGTTCTCGATGTCCCCGGAGGCCTTCGTCCACAGGTCCTTGCCGGCGCAGACGTCCGAGCGGGGCACCTGGGGAGTCGCATCCTTGATGACGAGCTTCGCGGCGCCCTGCTGCACGCTGTCCACCAGCACGGGGCAGGCCTTCTTGTTGCCTCCGCTGACGAGCACAGCCAGCGTGGGGTTGGTCGCGTCCATCAGGGCGGTCGATGGGTTCAGGCGCGTGCAGAAGGTGCCGGCCGTCGTGGTCTCCTCCTCGCGGATCCGCGACAGCGAATCGCAGGTCGTCAGGGTGAGCATCCCGGCCGTATCCCCCCAGTACAGCTGGAGGGCGTCCGAAGCCGGGAACCCCGCGGGAGGCGGCGCGTAGTTCGTCGTGTCCGCGCCCAGCGTGGTCCCGGCGCCCGTCGTCAGGTCCGGCTTGGACCAGACCGTGATGGCCGAGCGCTCGTCATCGTTCTTGAAGGAGATGGGTGTGTTGCCCATGCCCGTGCCCGCGCGGGACACGTCCAGGGTGAGCATCTCCTTCACGGCGCGCCCGGTGACCTGGGCGGTCATCGTCTGTTCTTCGAACAGGGCGCGCTTCTGCATCTGGGTGCCCACCACCAGTCCCGTGGCGAGCACGATGACGCCGAGGGAGCTGGCGATCATCACTTCGAGGAGCGTGAAGCCCCGTTTGCGGAGGGAGGACGGTGTCATGGCGCCATTCGACTCTGGAGGACCACCATCTGCCGGTCCGAGCGGATGCCCGGCTCATCCCAGGCGACCGATACTCGCACGTTCACGAGCGTGCCCGCCGTGGTCCCCACCAGGTTGCGGGTGATGGCCGGCTCGCCCGCCTTGCCGTCTTCGATGGTGGCGGGGACCTTGGAGTTGTCCACGTCCACGGTCACCGTGTACTTGCGCGCGATGACGCTGGTGTCCGCGGGGGGCGTGTTGCGCTGGAAGCCCTCCGCCGTTTGATACACGTCGAAGGTCTGGCTCGTCGCCGTGTCGCAGGTCACCGAACCCTGGCAGCCCACCTGGAGGATGTTCTCCAGGGTCTGCTCGGCGATGATCTGCGCCTGATTGGCGGTCAGGGTGCGGCGGTTGGATTGGGTCGTCTGGCTCACCACGGTCATCGCCGCCGCGACTCCCAGCAGCATGACGGCCATGGTGGCCATGACTTCCAGCAGGGTCACACCCCGTGAGGCGCGCTGCTTCATTGCGGCAGTCTCCCGTCAGGCAGCGGTTCCCACATCATGATCTGCGAGCGCGGCACTCCACTCGTGCCTGCCTTGTTGTTCCAGTTCTCGCCGCCCTTGACCGTCATCTTACCCGTGGCCGTGAGCACGAAGAGGTGCTCGTCATGGACCACAGGCGAGGAGATGGCGTGGCCCTCCAACTCGGCCGGTCCACCGCCGACGAGCGCGCCGCTCGACTGGCTGGCCATGTAGGCCTCACCCTTCGCGTCCGCGTTCAGGTTGCAGATGTCCGCCGCCGTTCCCACCGCGGTCGCCGCGTAGATGTTGTCCGAGCTGAGCGCCACGCCGCCCCACAGCTTCTGACCCGCGCTCATCTTCTGCACCCACAGGGGCTTGAGTTCCGCGCACCCCTTCTTGCCCATGGGGTCCGTGTCCTCGAAGGCGAGCAGGTGGTACTGGTACGTGGGGTTCTGGGGATTCTGGACGTCCGCGGGATATCCGTCCGTGTACTTGTCGGGGCTGTCGCTGGTGCCGAAGTAGAAGCGCACCGCCGGCCCCGCGTCCGTCGCGACCACCTTCACCGCGATGTTGGAGTAGAGCTCCTGCAGGTCCAGCTCCGTCTGGTTCGCGTCCTCGTTGTCCTTCAGCGCGGAGGCCGCGTGGGCCACCATGCACTTCTGGACCTGGCTGCCCATCGGGCGTGAGCTGTTCACGTCCTTGAGGTTGACGCGCCAGACGCTGCCGGCCGTGGTGGGCACGTACATGACGTCGTAGGAGCCGTCCTGGTTCAGGTCCAGCATCGCCGTCTCCGCCGCGATGCCCGAGCCCTGCTCGAAGGTGATGACGCCCGCGTACTTGCCCTTGTTGTCGTCGTACTTGAGCGGCTTGCCCGTCTTCATGTCGAGGATGTAGACGGCGCCCGCGCGCGAGTCGCCCGGCTCGTAGTCGGTGCCCACCACCGCCACCCAGCGCCGATCCTTGTCATCCCCGGAGCCCCAGGAGATGCGCGCCACGGAAGGCGCGTGCCGGGAGCCCGAGTTGTCCGGCAGCAGCACGCTGGCGTCCTTCTTGATGGCATCGGTGAAGGCGGACGCCACGTCCGTGTCCGCCAGGCTGAACTCCCACAGCGGCAGCGGGTACCACGTGTCCTTCGGATCCGTGATGTCCAGCGAGAAGACCACCGGGCTGCTCTTGCCCGTGGCGGAGACGAGCACCGTCTTGGCGCCCTGCTTCTTCTGCTCCGCGGTCGCGGGCGTCCAGGTGTACTTGATGTTGTCGTTCCAGTCGTTGCGGTCACCCAGGTCCACGTTGGCGATGCTGGGCGAAGCGTCCATCCCCGGCCGGGGCAGGAGGCCCGAGTTGCGGAAGCGCACGTACTGGTTGCGGTACTGGCTCAGCATCAGGTTGGGCATGTAGGCAAAGGCCTCGTCGCCGGTGCCGTAGTCGCGGATCGCCTTGGTCTTGTCGCTCGGGCACGACGTCGGGAAGAAGTAGCCGCGGAACTGGGGCTCTCCCACGCAGTTGTCGTTCAGGCCGTTGCGGAAGTCACCCGCCTTGAAGGCGTGGAGCACGCCCGACATGGTGCCCACGAAGGCACGGGTGGGCCGCGCCTCCAGGGGCGTCATGAAGTTCTTGCGGTAGGTGTCGCGCTCGGTGCCCTTCGCGTTCTGATACCAGTTGTCCTGGTACGGAGGCACCGCCACCGCCACGGTGGAGAGGTTGACGCCGCCGAAGGGCCAGGGGCGGTACTTGTTGGCGGCGTTCGGCGCGCTCTTGTTCTCGTACCCGTACAGCCAGTCGACGAAGAACTGGCGGTCGCTGTCGATGACGCAGGCGCGGTCGTTGTTCATGTCATAGAGGTAGCGGCCGTCGATCTCGCTGTACGTGTTGCAGAGCGAGGCGGGCAGCAGCGTGCTGCCCACGTCCGCGTCCTTGACGTCCTTGCGTTCTCCCGAGCTGTTCATCGTGTAGAGCTTGCGGTTGAGCGGATCGGAGGAGGCCAGCGACAGCGCCATCACGCGGCCCGCTTCCCAGCGCTGCTTCGGGTCGGTCTTGGCGACGCCCGGCTCGTAGAGCGACTGCATGTACAGGCGGCCGCGGATGGTGAAGTCCTTGGCGTTGTCATAGGCGCGCACGCCGGCCGCGGGCAGCGTACCGTCGTTGCTCCAGTTCACGCCCCAGTTCTGGCCCGGCGTCTCGTTCACACCCCAGACGGCGACGTTGCCCAGCGTGCTAGGGCTGGAGCGCGCGTAGGAGCCGGAGCGCACCGCCTGGTAGCCGATGTCGACGTCGTCGATGATGGGACGGCACAGCTCGCTGGGGCTGCTGATGTCCACCTTCCAGCACAGCTGCGAACCGGTGAGGCCCAGCGCCAGGATGTCCATCTCCACTTCCTGGTCGGGGTACGGCTTCTTGTCGTTGTCGAGCGGTACCGGCACCCACGAGGGGTTCTCGTTCTTCTCGTACTTGCCCGAGGCGTTCAGCACGCGGCAGTCCACGGCGATGGAGTACGTGATGGTGGGCTTCACGCCGCTCGCGGTGCAGGCGCCCGGAATCTCTTCCGTCCAGCAGGGGGCCGTCGTGCAGGTGGGAGGGGGAATGCAGCTCGGTGTCGTGCAGGGGGACTTGGTGCGGATGTTCGTGGGGGGGCTGCCCGGGGTCGCGTACGGGGCGATGTCGTCCTGGCGGCGGAAGCGGACCTTGGTGATGGTGAAGTCCGGGCCCAGCTTGTCGCCCGTGTCGCCCATGACGTCCGAGGTGATGGTGGTGGACTTGGCGCCACCGCCGTTCTCCTTGTTGATCATGAACACGATGTCGTTGAAGTCGCGGTCACCGCCGCCGTTGAGGTCCTCGAAGCCGAGGATCCACCGGAAGGGGTCGGTGGTCGGCGCGCCCACGATGACGTGGGGCATGTAGTTCATGCTGGCCATGGCAGCGGCCTTCACCGGGTCGGTGAGGTCCTTGCCCGGAACCGGCACGGTCACGCCCTCCATCGGCAACTTCAGGTTCTTGTAGGCGGGCGTGTCCAGGCGCTGGATCGTGGCCTGCTCCAGCCAGCCACAGGCCTTCTTGCCGCCGGACTTATCGATCTCGCAGGCCAGGTCGGACGAAGCATCGTGGCAGCCATCCGAGTAGTCGCAGCCGATGTTTCGCTCCGCCACGTAGTTGTTCTCGGGCGCCTTGAAGTTCTGGTCCAGGTTCCAGGTGGCCTTGGAGAAGAACACGGAGATGGACGTCTGCAGGTGCAGCAGGCACTTGCCGTCCTCCTCGGGGACGCCCGTATAGGGCTTGCGCTTCAGGCAGGGGGCGACCGTGTCGTTGTCCGTGTTGTGGCGGACGTCGTAGTAGACGACGGCGAAGAAGATGATCTCCTTGCCACCCTGGACGAGCCCCAGGTTGACCCGGCGGTCGCCGGTATTGATCTTCTCGTAGTTGTTCTTGTCCGCGGTGTACTGGTCCTTTTCTTCCTTCGACGCCCCGGCCGCGGGAGCGATCGGCGCGGGGAGCTTCAGACCCCGGTAGTCATACTGGGAGACGTTGTAGTCCGGCACGCCGTCGTTGGTCTTGGTGGCGTCCGCGACGGGGCCCAGGTTGCGGTGGACGGTGGTGTCGTCGTCGTCGTCCACCAGCAGGAACACCATTCGACCGATGCCCTCGAAGTCGTTCTCCTCGGCGGGCGGCTCCAACAGGTTGGGGATGAAGTTGAACAGGCCCCGGTCGCCCGTGCCTGAGTTGACCTCGTTGACGCCGACCCAGTCGATTTCGATGTTGAATGCGCTGGAGTGCCCGTAGCCCGGACGCGCGTCCGTCTGGTCCTTCTTGTGGACGAACGTGCTGGCGCAGGTGTCCCGCATCGCCAGCTCAGGTTCCATGTACTTCTTGGTCCCGGAAGTGAAGGGTACCGAGCAGCGCCGCGACTTGCCGACGTACCGGTATTTGGCCTCGATGACAGGGTCGTCGTCCGGCGTGAGGTTGTAGAGGGCCTCGTGCAGGTCGGCGATGCCGTTGTTGTTCTTGTCGAGCAGCTCGTGGGTGGTCTTGTCCGCGTAGCCACGAGCCACCACGTCATCCATGTACATGTAGCCGAGCGAGTGCGACGCACCGGCGGACTCGTACACGTAGTCGATGGTGACGGTCTGGTCGAACGGGAAGGTGATGTTCTCCGAGTCCAGCTTCTTGAGGTTGGTGTTGAGCTGGAGCCGGTCGTCGTCGCGCAGGACGATGGTGTCGTTGGCGACGGTGAGGCCGTCAGGGCCCAGCTTGAAGGCGCCCTGCTTGTCGTTGGACAGGTCGTCCTGGCAGAGCTGCTGCGCGGAGGTCATCGAGGGCGTCGCGACCGTCAGCACCAGCGCAGTGAGGGTTCGTTGAAAGAGCGTGCGCATCACTTCTTCCCCTGGTTCTTCTGCTGGGACTTCGCCTTCTCGTTCGCGTCCGCCTTCTCACGCGCCGCCACCTGCTCATCCATCTGCTTGCGCAGCCTCATCCGGCGCGAGGTCGGCGGGGGCACCACGACGGTGGCCAGGTAGCTGGTGAGCGCGTCCAAATCGTCCCGTGACAGCAGGCGCGTATCGCAGTCGGTCTTCGGGTTGATCTGGTGGGGGGACACCACCCACGTGCGGACCTCCACCAGGCTCTTCTTGTTCAGCACCTGGTCCATGTAGGGACCCACGGGCTTGCGGACCTTGAGGAAGGAACTCCTCGGGGCCTCCGTCGGGGTCCGGGCTTGGTGACATTGCGCGCAGGCCTTGTTGAAGGCCAATTCGCCTCGTTCCTGGGCGCTGGCGAGCGCTGGGAGCAGGAGCAGCAGGGGAGTCAGGCGTTTCATGGGGGGCTCGTGGGGAAAGACGAGGTCACGGAAGGGTGATGGTGGTTCCCGTGGGCGCGTTGATGTCCGTGGGATTGTTGTAGGTCATGTCCGGGCCGCAGCCCTTGGTGATGCATCCCGGCGCGAAGATGGATTCGCCGGTCGCATTGGTCACCAGCGCCTGAACCATGGAGCGCGTCGGACGGCCGGTCGCCGTGGTCACCTCGCCCACGGCGAGGACCCACATCTGGCGGTTGCTGTCGACGGTGTTCTGATCATCGTCCACGTCGTCCCGGACGAAGACGCGGTAGCGCACGTTGTTCTGCTCCGGGTAGTCCACGCCAGCGGGGAGCTCCGACGCGCTCAGGTTGGCCTTGAGGAGGGTGTACCGGTTCCACTTGTCCGCCGTGGGACCGGGCAGCAGCTCGTACCAGGGAGGATTGGCGGCGGCGAGCGCCGGAATGTCCTCCACCGGTACGCCCCCGCCCAGGGCTGTGGGCAGGGACATGGTGGAGCTGTTTCCGTTGTTGTTCAGCATCAGGCGGATTGTCTCGCGACCTTCGGCCAGACCCGCCTCGGCGGCGAAGAACGCCTGCTTCTGGCGACGGGTGTCCGACTGGGTGTCGGCCTCGCGGCCCACCACGCTGTAGCTGAGCATCACCGCCATCGTCACGACCGCGACCACGCCCAGTGCGAGCAGGAGCGTGAAGCCACGGGACTGACGGCGGGGGGTTGGGCGACGCACCATCGGGGGCTCCTTCACGTACCCTGGGGGAGGTACGTCTTGGGAGCCAGTGAACAGCAAGCTTCGTGCCGGGAATTCCGGCACTCAACCCGCCGGAATAAGGGATGTCCGCGATGCGGGGGGGTGCCGTGTGACGTCAGGGGGCTGCGCAAATTTTGCGAGCCCCCTCATTCTTGCGAGGTAGCCCGGCGTCAGCGGTGGCCGCCGCGCACGGCGGCGCGCAGGCGGAGCATGTCGTCCAGGACGCCGGGATCCACCAGCTCCAGGGCGGCCTTCTGGGAGAGGGCGCGGGTCTGCCGGCGGTACTCCTCTTCATCCTCCTCGCCGCCGCCCTTGCCGCCGTCGCTGCCGCCCTTGCCACCGCCCTTGCCGTCTCCGCCCTTGGGCATCAGCGCGACCGGCTGGGAGATGCCCGGCTCCAGGCGGGGGAAGGCATTGGCGTCGGCGCGCACCGACGTGAAGAGGCTGACCATGGACAGGCAGAACACGATGGCGACGGTGAGGGTCTTCATGGTGGCTCCAATTCTTCCAATCCCCACGACGCCCGGACGCGAAGGGTTATTCACGAGCGCTATTCCTTCGCCTTGGCCTTGAAGGTGCGGATGTATCCCACCAGGGCGTCCATCTGCTCCGGGGTGAGCCGGTCCTTGTAGGCCTTCATCTTGGGGTTGTGGGACGAGCCGTTGGCGATGACCTTGCGCAGCTCGGCGTCCGACTCCGCCTTCTGCCAGGAGGCCCGGCTCATGTCGGGGATGGACTCCTTCTGGCCCACGCGCGTCTGGGCGCGGCCGTCCGGGCCATGGCAGTTCTTGCAGCTCTTGTCCCAGAGGGCGGCGGCGTCCTCGGCGTGGGAGACGGCGGGAGCGCACAGCAGGAGGGTGGACAGCAGGAACCACCGCGAGGTCATGCACGGTCTCCGAGGGAGGGGGACGCCAGTATAGCCACGCGCTCAGGAACCGGCGTGGGGCCAGAAGGGCGCGGTGGGGCGGCCGGGGGGCTGGAGCCAGACGGACTCCAGGAAGCGCACCGCGTTCTGATCCGCCCGGTCATTCCGGGTGAACACCGCCTGCGAGCTCGCGAGCACCGCCAGCGTGGCGAGCCCCGCCACCCAGAGCGCCGGCGGAGGCGCGCGTCCGGCCGCGTCCCGGCCCAGCGCCCCGAAGACGGACGCCGCCACGGTGACGAGCGCCGCGAACAGCACCGCGCCCGCCAGGGACGTGGGCAGGCCCAGCCAGGCGAGCAGGTTGGGCGGGTGGTAGCCGTCCATCAGGAGCGGCCGGGCCAGCGCGAGCACGGGGGTGGAGACGTCGTCGGGGATGTAGTTGACGAAGGTGGCCAGCCCCGTGACGAGCACGGACGCCGCGCACAGCATGGCCGCGATGCCGGACAGCACCGGCCTGCCGGCGCCGCGCAGCCGCTCCAGCACCAGGCCCGCGGGCAGCAGCAGGAAGGGCACCAGCCCCGTGAGGTGCCGGGGGCCTGTCGTCCAGCCCCACGAGTCGTAGGTGAACGACGAGGTGAAGTACGTGTAGCCAACGAGCGTGGCCGCGGACATCCAGAAGAGGGCGCGCGCCTCCGCGGAGGTCCGGCCCAGGCGCTTGAGCAGCACGAGCCCGGGCAGCGCGAGCAGCAGGAACGGCGACAGGGTGAAGAGGCCCCGGAGCGGAGAGAAGAACGACAGCGCGAAGGCGCGCGGATCCGGCGTGCGGATGCCCAGGAAGCCGCCCAGGTGCCACGGCTGGTAGGCCGCGTCGTTGAGGTGCTTGTAGCCCGTCTCCAGCGGGTGCCCGAAGGTGGCCTGGTGGTAGAGCCCCAGCGCCACGATGAAGGGCAGCGCGCCCAGCACGGCGAGCCCCGTGGCCCGGCCCAGCTTCTTCAGCCGCGCGGCCCACGGCTCCGGCGTGCCCAGGACGGTGAGGACGGCGTAGAGGATGAGGCCCAGCACGCCCAGCGCGCCGGTGTACTCGGCGGCGACGGTGGCGCCCGCGCACGCGCCGGCCACGACGTAGCCACGCTCGCGCCACTCGCCGCGCGACAGCTTCCAGAGCGCGTAGAAGCCCGCGAAGAGCAGCACCGCCGTCGTCTGGTGGCTCATGAAGAGCAGCGAGTAGCTGAACGCGAGCGAGCCCAGCGCGTACGTCACCGTGACGCCGTCCGCGACGACGGGCGACAGGAACGCGCGCAGGAAGCGGCGCACCAGCCACAGCAGCCACAGCGTGGGCAGCACCGTGAGGAAGAGCCGGCTGAAGAAGACGAGCGGCACCTCCGGCACGGCGTAGCGGTGGCTGCCGCCCAGGAGCCTCAGGCCCGCGTACACGGGCACCGCGGCGAAGGACAAGAGCGGCGCCTTGGACGGGTAGTAGCGCCCATCCATCACGGACAGGTCGCCCACCGGGCCGTAGTCGCGCAGGGCGCGGTTGATCTCCAGCGTCCCGTCCTCCACCAGGGCGCGCGTCTGCCACAGGCGGCACAGCTCGTTGGGCGAGCGCAGGCCCGGGTGGTACGGGAAGAGGACCACGTAGAGCGCCGCGACCGCGGCCCACACCGCTCTTGGCAATCCCGTGGCGCGGGGCGCGGGCGCCTCGGTGGGAGACGCCGGGGC
>NZ_RAWP01000293.1:0-382 GCF_003668935.1 Corallococcus sp. AB032C
CCATAATAGGATAAGATGGGCTGCTCGTTTGAAAAACTTGTAAAAAGTATCTCAACATACGTTCATCTATAAGCTCACTATTAAAGTGCAGAAACGACCCCATTGTCATAGCCGGAAGTGTTTTATGGGCCGATTGTACAACAATATCTGCCCCACACTCAACAGCTGATTTTGGAAAAGGTTCTCCGAGTACAAAATGAGCGCCATGTGCTTCATCAACTAAAACCGGCATTCGATAAGAATGAGCCAGTTGAATGATTTTTGTTAAATCAATACCCATGCCGTAATAGTTTGGATTTGTTAAAACGAGCGCAGCTGCATCTGGATGTTCACGCAATGCGTTAAAAATCGTTTCAAAAGACACAAAAGACATCACTTGAAC
>NZ_RAWP01000294.1:0-382 GCF_003668935.1 Corallococcus sp. AB032C
GTTCTGTACTGCATAAGCAACGACATCACGCAGCGCCTGCTGGTAATCATCGGCAATTTGTTTAAAGTACGGAGCCAGCAGCAGGTTAGCGATCTGCGGATTTTCGGCATATGCATCGGTGATTTTCTGCAGGAACTGCGCACGGATGATGCAGCCAGCACGGAAAATCTTCGCGATTTCGCCGTAGTTCAGATCCCAATTGTACTCTTCAGACGCAGCACGCAGCTGAGAGAAGCCCTGGGCGTAAGAAACGATTTTGCCCAGATACAGAGCACGACGAACTTTTTCGATGAACTCAGCCTTGTCGCCAGCTGGCTGCGCTTGCGGGCCAGAGAGAACTTTAGATGCGGCAACGCGCTGATCTTTCAGAGAAGAGATATAA
>NZ_RAWP01000295.1:0-381 GCF_003668935.1 Corallococcus sp. AB032C
CGATTGCCCCGACACCAGTAATTGACCTCGGCGCGCAAGACGTTCCGTATCTCCGCGCATAGGAGAGGTCGAACCTGGCTCGCAAGCCAGAAGAATTCCATGCGATATTGAAAACGGACCAGCGAACAATGTCTTAGTTGCATTGCTCGTTTCGGAATCTAGTTCGTTCATTAGTGCTGAGACAAACGGGCTGAGCAGTAAAGGATTGATTTCCACCTCATCAGCGACCACTTCGCCAATTCCACTCTGTAGTTCCACTGCATTTTCTAAAGCTCGAACCTGGGCAAGAAATAGACGGGCCAGTCTGGGCGACGGATCCCACACCACTTCACCTTGCCACTTGAAGAAGACGCCCATGTCTGACCTCCATTGGTCCTTAGT
>NZ_RAWP01000296.1:0-254 GCF_003668935.1 Corallococcus sp. AB032C
CGCGTCTGTCCGCGCCGGAGCAGTCCGCGCTGCGGGAGGCCCAGAAGCGCGCGGTGGCCCTGCTGCGCGCGGAGGTCGCGCTGCCGCTCGATTCAGCGCTCGTCACGGAGGCGGGGCTGCCCACGCCGTGCAGCACCACCACCGGCTGACGGCCCGCGGGCAGGAAGTCCTGGAACGCGCGCTGCACGGTGCTGATGAGCCCGCGGTCACGGATGTAGCGGCGGTTGACGAAGGTGTAGAGGCCGCGCGCGTTG
>NZ_RAWP01000297.1:0-251 GCF_003668935.1 Corallococcus sp. AB032C
CTCCGTCGCATCGGGGGCGCTCGCCACCTGCACCGGCAAGAGTCTCACCGGCTCGACTCGCGACGGCGCGCTCCGTCGTGCTCGGTATACCCACGACTGCAACGTGCTCAGCCGCACGCCCCGCGCCGTAACCGTCCGGCCAACGATGTGCCGTGAGGGATTGCCGGGGGAGCGGTTCGCGGCGGACGCTTCCGGGCATGGCGAAGCAGGTGGAGAAGCCGGAGTGGGCGCGCATCGCGGAAGCCTTCGAG
>NZ_RAWP01000298.1:0-238 GCF_003668935.1 Corallococcus sp. AB032C
ATGTCGCGGCACCAGGTGCGCCAGCCGAACGGCAGCCCCACGAAGAGCACGCCCAGCACCTGGGGCGCGATGCGGTAGCGCAAGAGCCAGTGGTAGTAGCCGTCGTCCGCCATGTCGCGGCACCAGGTGCGCCAGCCGAACGTCAGCCCCACGAAGAGCACGCCCAGCACCTGGGGCGCGATGCGGTAGCGCAAGAGCCAGTGGTAGTAGCCGTCGTCCGCCATGTCGCGGCACCAGG